>JBCCHV010000043.1 GCA_039028635.1 Acidobacteriota bacterium | reverse complement strand
GTGGGGTGGTCGGTGCGAAACCGGCTCGATGAGCACCTGACCCTCGAGGCCCTCCGGCGGGCGGTGGAGTCTCGTCGCCCGTCCGCGGGCCTCATCCATCACACAGACCGAGGAGCTCCGTACTGCGGGGCGCAGTACCAGAAAGCGCTGTCGTCCGCGGGGCTCGAGCCGAGCATGAGCCGGACCGGCGACTGTCTCGACAACGCCATGGCCGAGAGCTGGGTCAAGACCCTCAAGGCCGAGCTGGGCCGCGAGTTTGCGGGACAGAGCCTGGCTCAACAGAAGCTCTTCGAATACATCGAGGGCTTCTACAACACGCGCAGGCTGCACTCGGCTCTCGGCTATCTCAGCCCCGCTGAAGTCGAACGCCAAGCCGCGCGGACCGCCCCCGGTCACCTCCGGGGGGCGGTGGCCACGGCCGCGGACGCCACCACTGCCACCGCGATTAAACTGCCCGCTGAGAAAGAGAAATCTCTAGGCTGATAAACGTCTACAAGATCGGGGCAGGTCCACCTTTAGCCCCCCTGCGAAATCGGGAACACCAGGTCCATGAAGGCGCGCAGAAGGGTGTTGGCCTCGGGACTGGGGTGGAAGCTGGCGAGGGCTTCTTCGCGCTCTTCGCGGCTCATGGCGGCGGCGTAGCCTTCGAGGTAGCGCTCGAAGCGCCGTCGGTTTTCATCGCCGTCGAGCTCGGGGTGGAACTGGCTGGCCCAGATGGCTTGGCCGGGCACCCGGAATCCCTGCTGGGGACAGAGCTCGCTGGAGGCCAGGTTGACGTAGCCGGAAGGCAGCTCGACGGCGCGATCTTTGCGCCCCATCTGCGCCCGGAAACGCGCTGGGAGCTGGCGGAAGAGCGGATCGTCCTGGCCGGCGGTGGTCAGCTCGAGGGTCTTGGTACCGACTTCGAGGCTTTCCGGATCGTGCACGATCTTGCCGCCGAGAGCCTCGACCAGGCACTGGTAGCCGAAGCACGAAGCGAAGGTCGGATGGCCGACGGCGGTGATGTCGCGCAGCAGGTCGAAGAGCCGCTCTTGGTGCGGAAGGTGACCTTTCGAGACGTAGAACTCGCCGCTGCCGCCGATCAGCAAGAGATCGAAGGAACGCACCCGCGCCAGGCTGGGGGGGCCGGTGAGGAGATCGTGGCACTCGAGCCGGTGTTCCGGCAGGCCGCTGTAGTCGGCGAAGGAGCGAGCCTCGCGCGGGCGCGCTGGATCGTCTTGATGACGGGCTTGCAGGAGCAGGGCGCGTGGGCTCATGGCGACGAGCTTAGCAATGGCGCATCGGCGAGGGGCGCCGAGCGGCTATTTGGCAGGGGCTCGGCGGACGCCCGTGAAGCGGCGTCGCTCGCCGCTCATCGAGATGCTCTCAATGTAATAGAAGTAATCCTTGCCGAGCTCGATGGTGTCGTCGATGAACTCGTAGGACGACGGCAGATCGGTGGTCCCAGCGCCCTCGAGGGGCTGTTCGGTGATGCGCTCGAAGGGGCCGTCCGGGGACTCCGATCGGTAGATGTCGTAGCCGAAGTTGTCGACCTCGCTGGCGGTGCTCCAAGCGATGCGGTTGGCGTCCGGTAGTACCGGAGGCGCCGAGCCTTCGGCAGCGGCCGAGGGCGGTTCGGGAGTATCCGCCGGAGCGGTCGCTTGGTCATCGGACGGCGGAGCGCAAGCGAGCAGGCCTGAAAGGGCGACGATGGGGACGAAGTACCGAATCTTCATGAAGGCCATCTCCAGAGACCTCGTTCAGGGAGGTGGTGGTCTCGAGGGTGGGTCGAAGCGAGCCGGAAGAGTAGCAGATCGAAGCCCTTCGGTGGCCTCTGGGAGCTTGCTCTCGGGGGCGCCGATGGCGGCGCGAGGGGGGTCAGCGCTCGCCGCTGCGCTGCGCCGCCAGGCGCCGCGGGGACGCCTTGGTGGAGAGGGCGAGGTGGCCGGCTCCGTCCCTGCCGGCGGCGCGATCCCAGGCGTAGACGCGCACCGCCGTGGGCCGGCTCGAGGGCGGTGCTTCGCGCTCGCCGTAGACCGCCATGGCTCCAGCGCCGGAGAGCGGCAGCTCTTCTTCCGCCAGCACCGTGCCGTCGTCAGCGAGCCACTCGACCAGGACCGAGCTGTCGCTACCGAAACGATCGATCAGCACCGCCGGACGGGCGTCCGCGAGGGTGACCGCCTCGCGCAGCTCGATCTGGCTGCTCGGCAGGGGAGTCGGCAGCGCCGGGTCCCCCAGCAGGTTGTACTGCTCGATGAAGTCGCGACTGTGGCTGCGCCGCTTCGCCGCCACGATGGCCTCGCCAATGGTGTCGTGGCGGGTGAACTCGAGCAGCAGGCTCCAGCTCATCTTGAAGGTGGGGGAATTGCGCGCGCTGGCGGCGACCACGGCCGCGGCGCCGCGGTCTTCGAGGCGCAAGAACTTCTCGCCGATGGAGTCGACGTTGGGATGATCGAAGGGTGCCGAGTAGCAACTCATGCTGAGCAGAACCGGTAGCCGGTCCCGCGGCGCGAGTTGATCGAGGTCGTCGAGGGTGAAGAGATCCCTCCGACTTTCTTCTTCCCCCATGCCGGTGCGCCAGATGCTGCGACCGCCGTGGCCGAAGAAGTGCACCAACGAGGGCTGGCCATCGAAGGCGGCGAGCAGCCGCTCGCGACGCTCTTCTGGTGAGGCGTCACTGGACTCCGGACGAATCTCTTTTGTGGTGAAGCCGCGGCTGGTGGCGATGCGCACCAGGCGATCGGTGGTGGTGCCGAGGATCGGATTGCCGTCGCTGATCCACAGGACATCACGCTTGGCGCGATGGAGCGGCGGCGCCTCGAGCTGGCGCAGGGTCTTTTCGACGATCGCTTCGACTTCTTCGGGATCGGCGACGGGCCAGCGCCCGATGGCCATCTCCGGCCGCCGGTCGTCGTCTGCGACGTCGACGAACCAGTTGTCCGTGGCGGCGTGGCCGAGGAGGGTGGGATAGCTCCAGGTGGGGATCAGGTTGCGGCGGTTCTGAAACGGTTTGTCGGCGTAGACCTGGTCGCGGTTGGTTCCCAGGATGATGCCGCGGCCGGGAGCATAGGGAGCACGCGCGTAGTTGCCGCGCAAGACGACATCGTTCTTGGTGTCCCAGCTGGCGTCACCGACAAGGAGCACGAAACGCGGCTGCGGGCGCTGCCAGCGGCGATGCGCCCAGGCGAGGAAGTCGCGCAGCGCCTGCGGGTGCGGGATGCCGTCGCCAAACTCGTCGTAGACGCGCTCGATGTTGACCACTTCGACCCGCAGGCCGCGCCGGCGATGGGCCTCCGCCAGCGGCAGGACGGCGCGTCGCAAGCGCGGGTGGACGACGATGATGTAGTCGGCACCGAGCTGATTGCGGCGCAGCTTCGGCGGTGCCGCGGGGCGCACCGAGGTCGGGCGCAGGGCGTCGCCGGCGGTGGCGAAGAAGGACTCGCCGACGGCGGCCGAGAAGACTTCTCCTCCGGCCGGCAGCAGGACGCGACCGCCGGTGACGGGCCAGAGGGCGAGCTCGACCTCGGGACGGCCCCGGAGCTGGACGAGACCACCGCCATCGTGGCTCAGGCGGTGGCCGGGATCGCCGACGGCGGAGTCCACTGGGTACTCGAGATGCACCCAGTCGAGGACCGCGACGTCGACCAATCGATCACCGTCCGGCTGCTGCGGGTCGCGCGGTCGCGCGGGTACCTCGAAGCGCAGCTCGAGGCCGTTGGCGACCTCTGCCGAGAGCTCCACCGGCAGTCGGACTTGGTGGCCCCGAGGCGAGTTGTTCCAGCTCGTGCGCAGCAGGCGCCGGTCTTCGAGCCAGATGTCGAGGACGTGATCGGGCTCCTCCGGCCGCGGCCGGTCGGCGAGCTGAGACCAACCCCGAAGGCGCACTTCGAGAGCGATCAGCTGGTCCCCTTGGCGGGCGAGGTGGGGCAGCTCGAGCTCAGTGCGGAAGGGCTCCGGGTCGATGTGGCTGAGGCGCTGCCAGTACCAGACTTCGGTGCTGTGCTGACTCTCGTTGGGGAAGCGCAGGAAGACCTTCTCGTCCTCGAAGTGGGCCGGTGAGCGCAGGGCCGATGGGGTTGCGGGGGTTGCGGCCGTGGCGCGGCGCGTCACGAGCTGTGGCGAGGGCTCCCGGCTTTGGCGCAGCCAGTAGACGTTGTGGGTCGACCAGCCATGATGGTAGCGATCCTCGCCACCCAAACGCTCGGCGAGGAACTCGAAGTAGTCTCCCGGACCGAAACGACCGTCGCCGCCGTCCACCAGGTGAATCGGCACCGGATTGCCGCGGTGGCTGAGGCGGAGAGCCCGGGAGCTCCAGAAGGCCGGCTCCATGCGCAGGTCTTCGAAGGCGATGCGGTGAACGCCAGCAGCTTGCGTCTCGATCTTGAAGGCCGGGCTGTCAGGCTGGTCGCCGGGTGCTGCCGCGCCGTCCGCCAGGAGATGGCTGCAGGCACACGCCACGATCAGCGCGAGGACGACGGGGAACGAGCGTTTGAGGAGCACGGCGAACTCGGGGGAGTAACGAGAAGATGCCGCCACGTTAGCACGAGAAGAGGTTTCTCCCACTGCTCCGGAAGGGCTGGCCCGCCGGCCTCGAAAGCTCCTGTCATGGAGGCTCGCAAACCTCCTCGCGGGGTGCAGGATTTCGGACTGGTCGTGGCTTGTCACCCTGTGGTAAAGTGCGCGCCATCGAGACGAAGAGTATTCTCGGGTGGGTACCGGGGCTTTCGAGTGCCCATCTGTGATCCGGTCGTCCAGCTATTCATGCGAAACGACGCACTGCAACGGCGAGGGGTGATTTGTAGAGGAGTGTCCTCTGCTGCAGCCCTGATTGTGGCCCTGTTCCTGGCTCCGGCGCTTCTGGCGACCGTCGAGCCGACGGGCGACGGTTTGCCGAACGGGCGTCTTGCTCTTCCCGCGAGCGATCTCTCCGACGGCGCTTCCCCGCTCTGGGATCGCGTTGCGCTGCCGGACTACTCCCCCTCCGAGCTCACCTGGCGTGCCCGCATCGACGAGGAAGGCGGTTTCTTCCGCGTCTACCGCGCCGGCGCCCACGGCGAGCCTGCTCTGGTGACGGAGATCGCCGCCCATCCGGGCTCGGATGTCTATCGGTTCCGCGATACGGCCTGCTTCGAAGGCCGGTGTGTCTACGAGCTGGCCTATGTGCTGCCCTCGGGACAAGAATTCAGTCTCGGCGCGGTGCGCCGAGATGGCGTGAGAAGTCACGACGAGGGAGCGCCGAGCTCGATTGGGTTCGCGCTTGTTCTCTTGCCGATGGCGATTCCCGGAGTCTTTCTCGGACCGGCCAACGATCGTCGCGTCGACGTTTCCGTCGATGGCTGCGAGCGTCCCCGGCGAGAGCCCCGGGTTCCCCCCCCGAATGCGTCGGTCTAGAACCGATCCGATCGCAGTTTCTGTTTAAGCATCAACCGCTTTATTTCTGAGCTCGCTGTGGAGCTCGAACTCTAGGAGGAAGAGACTGATGAAGCTCAAGTACATCGCTATGGTGGTCGCCGTTCTGATGGTTGCCATGGGGGTCTACGCGGACCTCTACTACGATTCGAAGGCCGACTACCGCAACGGTATCGTCGCTGGTGAGACCCCTCCCGCTGGTACCGATGATTGCTCGTCTCCGACGGTGATCCCGGGTGTCGGCCCCGGCGGTATGTTCAGTGACGGTGGCACCACCGTTGGCAACACCGACACGGTCGGCACCGTGCCGATCGGCTGCAACGGCAACTACACCACCGTGGCCGGTCCGGACGAGATCTACACCTTCACCACCGGCGGCGGCAACAACGCCACCTTCACGGTGACCACGTCCGACGCCAACTACGACCCGTCGATCTACATCCTCACCACCTGTAACGACGGCACCTCCTGCGTCGCCGGCTCCGACGACTGCTTTGCCGCCAACGCCGGTGGCAACCCCTGTGGCGCCGTCTCCGACGAGACCATCGGACCGGTGGCCCTCGCCGGTGCCACGCAGCACTTCTTCTATGTCGATTCCTTCTACGCCGTCGGTGGCACCCGCGACGACGGTCCGTACAACCTGACCATCACCGGCCCGCTGCCGGTCGAGCTGATCGAGTTCACCATCGAGTAACTCGTTCTTTCCGTCAGGAATTGAAACCACCCCCGCTGGCCGGGGGTGGTTTTGTTTTGGAGTAGACTTTCCCCGCCTGGCGAGAATCTCCCAGGAATGACTGCAAGTTTCGGACGCAAGGATTCCCAGCGCCTGACAGCCCACTTCCGGCGGCGGATGACGGGCTATCGTTCGGGTCCTTGCCAAATCTCCACCAACGCAGACGAGGACAGCGATGGCACGTTGGCTCATCTCGACCACCCTTTTCGCCCTGCTCTGGGTTCCCGCGGCCTCCGCTCAGCTCCAGTTCGACGAGCGGGTCGCCAACCTCGGCGAGGTCTTTCAGTTCCAGGACGTCGAACACGTCTTCGGCTTCGTCAATCGCTCGGCCGAGGCGGTGACGATCAAGGAGACGGAGGCGATCCTTCGAACCGGCAGCGTCACGGCGGTTCCCGAGCAGGTGGCGCCTGGCGAGAGGGGAGAGATCCGGGTGCGCCAACCGGTGGGAGATCGCCTCGGCCAAACCGCCTTTCGTTTCGCCGTTCGCACCGATGACGGGGCGACTCCCGAGATCAAGCTGTTGCTCGAGGGCTTCGTGCACTCGGCCTACTGGCCGGAAGCCGGGCGCGTGGTTTTCGGCGATGTGCTGCGTCAACAGGGCGCTGTCCGGGAGTTCGTCCTCACCAGTCGCGAGGCCGACGATCTCGGCTCGATTGCGGTGGCCCAGGGCCCCGAGTTCGTCGAGATTCGCGAGCTCGGCCCGACGGCCGGAGGCCAGGGTCGGCGACTGTCGGTGCGCTTGACTCCGGAGGTGCCGCTCGGCTTTGTCGCCGGCAAGATCGAGCTGCGGACCGGGGTCGCGGCGCAGTCGAGCTATCTCTTGGAGTATCGCGCGACGGTCTACGGGGACATCGTGCCGAGTGAGAATCCCGCCAACCTCGGATTGCTCCGCATCGGCGAGCCGATGACCAAGGAGATCGTTTTTCGAGCTCAGAACGGCGGCGAGGTCGAGCTCGAACGGATCGAGCCCGCGACCGTTCGCGGCCTGCAGACGAAGGTCTCCGAGTGTCCTGGAGAGGAATCCTGCCAGCGCCTGGAGCTGACCTGGGAGCCACCCCAAGTCGGTGAGCTGCGGGGCACCCTCGACCTTTACTTCGCGGGTCAACAAGAGCCGATGCCGCTGACCTATTCGGGGATCGTCGCGAGCAAGACGGCGGTGGTGCACGACATTGGAGCGCTCACCGATCAACCGATTCGAATCGAGGGGCGCAAGCATCTGAAACCCTCGGCCAAGCTGCCGAAGAAGCCCCCGGAGAGCAGCGCGCCACCTGGACCCGCTCCGACGGTGCCGACACCGACGGCGGCCCCAGCGGATGCCCCAGCGGAATCCGCCGAAGCGAGCGCTCGCTTGGCCTGGTCGGTGCGCAAGCAGGATCACATCTTCGGCTACTTCGTCTATCGCTCGCTGGACCCCGAAGGGCCGTTCCGGCGGGTGAGCGACGAGATGGTGAAGGCCCTGCCGGGACCCGGCAACGTCGGCCGCTACGAGTTCGTCGACCGCGAGGTCGAAGCCGGGCAGACCTACTACTACTTCATCGACTTGGTCACCCGTAGCGGGCTCAAGGAGCGGCTCTCCGGCGTCTTGTCGAAGACCGTCGGGGGGTGATGCCGGAAGCCCGCCGAGGGGCGCTGCGGCGGGGCAACCTCTGTCGCCTCGCCGGTGGCATCGTCAGCGCCTCGCTGCTGGCCCTGCTCGTCACCGCCTGTGGGCCGGGTGCCGTGGGGCTGGACGAGCAGCCCGACGTTCTCTTGATCACCGTCGACACGCTGCGTCCGGACGCCCTCGGCTGGGTTGCCGGGCAGAACGAGACGCCGGTCCTCGACCGCCTGGCCGCGGAAGGTTTTCGCTTCCCGGCGGCGGTGGCGCCGGTGCCGCTGACGCTGCCGTCTCATCTCTCCATGTTCACCGGTCTCTATCCTCGCCGCCACGGGGTGCGCGACAACGGTCAGGTCTTCGCCGGCGGCGCCGAAACTCTGGCGGAGCGTCTCCAGGGGCTCGGTTACCGCACCGCGGGCTTCGTCAGTGGCTACCCACTGCGCGCCCTCTTCGGGGCCGACCGGGGTTTCGACCATTACGACGACCGCCTGCCGGTGGGGGAGGAAGGCTGGGTCGAGCGGCCGGCGCCGCAGACCGTCGATGCGGCCCTCGATTGGGTCCGGGGCGTCGAGTCACCGTGGTTTCTGTGGCTCCACTTTTATGACCCCCACGACCCCTATGACCCGCCTCCGGAGCTGGTCAAGGAAGGCCCTCGCGGGCGCTATCACGGCGAGGTGGCATTGGTCGATCGAGCCATCGGTCGCCTGCTCGCCGAGCTGCCCGAAGGCGACCGGCTGACGGTCTTCGCCGCCGACCACGGCGAGAGCCTGGGGCAGCACCGTGAGCAGACCCACGGCTTCTTCATCTACGACGCCACCATGCTGGTGCCGATGGTGTTTCACGGTCCCAGCCGGGTGGCGGCTGGCGAAAGCCAGGCTCCGGCTCGCCTGGTGGACGTCGCTCCGACCCTGCTCGATCTGCTCGGCCTCGCCGCCTTCGAGGACAGCGACGGAGTCAGCCTGCGGGCGACCCTGGAGGGCCGCGAGCAGGAGATTCCGCCGGCCTACCTCGAGAGTCGTCAACCCTGGATCACCTATGGATGGGCGCCCCTCGCCGCCGTGCGGACCGCCGATTGGAAGCTGGTTTGGGCGCCGCGTCCGGAGCTCTACCAGCTCACCGAGGATCCTGCGGAAGCCAACGATCGCAGCGCTGAGGACGAGTCGGTTTTGCGTCGCATGCGGGCGATCCAGCGGGAGATCGAAGGCCGCGCGGTGGTCGGTTCCTCGGCCGCCGCCGACGGCGAGGCCCTCGCCGCGCTGCGGGCCCTGGGCTATCTGGGAAGTGGCGGCAGCGACGACGAGCCGCCCCCGGGCCTCGACGATCCCAAGGACCGCAACCGCGAGCGCAACCAGTTGATCGCCGCCGAGGTGGCCCTGCGCCGGGCCGACTTCGCCGCCGCCCGCGCCATCTTCGAGGATGTTCTGGAGGGCGATCCGGACAACCGGTTCGCCGTCCTGCGCAGCGGCATCGCCGCCCTCAAGGCGGGCGATCCGGCGGCCGCCGTGCCCTTCCTCGAACGGGCGGTGCGGCTCGATCCGGACCAGCCGGAAGCGCGCTATGCGCTGGCCGATTCCCTGACCCGCCTCGGCGAGCTCGAGCGCGCCGAAGAGCAGTGGATGGAGACCATCCGGCTGCAGCCGCGGCGGGTGGCGGCCTGGGCCAATTTGGGGACCACCATCGGACGCCGGGGCGATCTCGAACGGGCCATCGGGGCGTTTCGTCGCGCCGCCGAGCTCGATCCCGGCAACGGCCGCTTGTGGAGTAATTTGGCGGCGGCCGAGCAGGGGGTCGGCCGGCCGGCCGCCGCCCTCGAGCATCTGCTGAAGGCGGCGGAGGTCTGGGAGGGCGAGTTCCCGCAGCGGGCGGGTCTCGGCGTCATGCTCTACGATGCGGGCCGCAAGGCCGAGGCCCGGCGCTGGCTGATGGCGGCCCGGCCCGGTGACACGGGATTCGTGCAGGCTCGACTGCGGCTCGCCATCACCGCCCTCGAAGAGGGCGATGCGGCGGCGGCGGCGGCCTTCGTCTCGGAGGCCGAGGCGGTGGCGCCTGGGCTGCGACAGCGACTGCGCACCGATCGCCGCTTCGCCGCGCTGTTCGCTTCATGATGGCGATGGCACCTGGCGATCGGCGGCGATCCCGCAGGGCCCGCGGTGGATTGCCGGGTTGGGCTTCGCCTTGGCGACCGTTGCTGCTCGTCTTGGCGTTGACGCTCGCCGCCTGTGCACCGCCGCCTCCCCGCGGCAACGTCATCCTGATCACCATCGACACATTGCGTGCCGACCACCTGTCGGCCTACGGTTATGGCCTGGCGACCTCGCCCCGCCTCGCCGCCCTGGCCGAGCAAGGTTTGCTGTTCGAAAACGCCTTCTCGGCCTCGTCCTGCACGGCGCCGTCCCACGCCTCGCTGTTCACCGGCAGGCTGCCGAGCTTCCATACGGTGGGAGCCTTCAACAGCAAGTTCGTGCTCGAGCCGGAGGAGGTGACCCTGGCGGAGCTGCTGCAGGATCGCGGCATCGCCACCGCGGCGGTGGTGAGCAATCCGGTGCTTGCCCGCCGGCTCGGCCTCGACCAAGGGTTCGCCTCCTACGATGACCAGATGAGCGGCCGAGAGCGCAATCGCGAGGTGGTCGAGCAAGGGGTCGACGAGGCGCTGGCGAAGGCTCGAGCGGTGCTCGCCGAGCTCGACGAACCGTTCTTCTTCTGGCTCCACCTGCAGGACCCTCACGGTCCCTACGACCCGCCGCCGGCGGCTCCCGAGCTCGCCACGCGGCCGATCGAGCCGCCGGAGCTGCCGGTCGGGGAGGACCACTCCGGCTTCGGGGCCTTGCCGCGCTATCAGGTGTTGGGGGACGAGCGGCGCACCAGCGAGTACGTGCGGCGCTACGATCGTGAGATCGCCTATCTCGATCGCCGCCTCGGAGACTGGCTCGACGAGCTTCGCGGCACACCCGGTGGGGCGCGAACTCGTCTGATGGTGACGTCGGACCACGGCGAGGCCCTGGGGGAGGACGGTTTCTTCTTCGCCCACGGCCATTCGGTGGGTCTCGACCAGGTCCAGGTGCCCCTGATCATGGTCGGAGAGGGCCTGCCGGCCGGCCGGCGCATCGCCGAACCGGTCTCGAACGTCGGCCTGTTCGCGTCGGTTCTCGACTTTTTCGACATCGCGGCTCCGGAGGGCGCTCCGCCGCCGCCGGAACGGCAGCCCGAGGTCCCGGTGTTCGTCGAGAGCCTGGGACAGGTCGGCGTCGCCTGGCAAGGCAGCTTCCTGCGCCGCGACCGCTTGCCTGCGGATCACTCCGCCTGGCAGGAGCCGAATCCGACCACCGGAGGCTTCTGGAAACCCTTGGGCAGGGAGAGCCTGTCCTTGGGCGGCTTGCCGGTGGCGGCGCCTTCGGCCGACGACTTGTTGACCGCCTTCCTGCGTCGAGCCCGGGCCGGCATGAAGGATGCGGCCGAACGGCGCCACACCGAGTTGCCCCAAGACCCGGAAGAGATCCGTCGCTTGCGGGCCCTCGGCTACGCCAACTGAGGCTCGTTCTCGGTCTCCGGGTCGGGAGCTGTTTCGGCAGGCGTGAAGAGGGTCGAAAAGTCGCGCAGATTCACCTGGCATTCCTGGAATGACTTCCCGAGACTGACGGCGGATTCGAGGTCATCCGCCGGCGGTCGGGGGAACCGGCCGAAGGCGAAATCGCAAGCAAGAGGAGGTTTCCAACCATGAGATTCGGTGACTTGCTGAAGCGGGCACGGGAAGCGCGAGAGTGGACCCAACCGGAGGCCGCCGGCCGGATCGGCATCGAGCAGTCCTACCTTTCGAAGCTGGAGACGGGACGTTCCTATCCCTCGGAGGAGGTCTTCGAACGCTTGCTCGCGACCTACGAGCTGGACGTGGCGGAGCTCGGCCGTGAGGTGAGCTCGGAGGAGCTCGCGAAGCTGCGCGAGATCCGCCAGGTGCGGTCGGCGGTTCTCGGGAGCCACCGCCGTCGGCGCTCGCGTTCGCGGGCCTGGATGGTGGCGGCGCTGGTCTGCTTGATGGGCGGGGCGGCTTGCCTCGGCGTTTCGCTGGTGGGGGATCGCGATCAGCGCCTCTTCCATTACCGCAGCAGTGGCGTCCTGCAGCCGGGCGAGGAGCTCAGTACCTTCGACCTGCTCGAGCGGCCGAAAAGACCAGCGGAGGATACCGAGGTGAGGCGCGCCCTGATGCTCCGTCTCGATCCCGTCGATCTCGTCCTGAAGGACTACCGGGGCGCCGATTTCATCGAGAACGTCGAGGGCGGCCGCCGCTTCTACCAGCTCTATGCCGATCGCGAGGTCCAGTCCTTTCTCGATTGGTTTCGAGTCCCGGCCTTGCTGCTCTTGGCCGGAAGCGTCGGCTGCTTCGTGATCGCCTTCCGGTGGCAGTGATGAGGCGTCTCTCTTGGGGTGGGGCGATCCGATGGCCTTTCGGACCGGGCGAATATCGCCATCGCTTCCGGCTTCAGCCAGCGACGGTCGGCGGCCGGCGGGCGACCAGCAGGATATTCGAGTAGGGAGTGCCGGTGGCCATTGGATGATCGGCGAGGCAGTCGAGGCCGGCGCCGGTGAGTAGCTGACGCCAGCCGTCGGCGGAGCGGTAGTGGAAGCGTTGACGCCAGTGACCGCGAGCCAACGCGGCGAGGCGCTCGGCGATGCGAGTGCACAGGAAACGCAGCCCGCCGTCGGCGTCGGCCTCGCGCAAAATGAGCAGGCCGGCGGGAGCGAGGGCCGCGGCGACACTCGCGACCAGCCGGCGTTGGCCGTCCGCCGGCAGATAGTGGAGGACATCGAACAGCAGGGCTCCTTCGGTCGGCGGAAACTTCGCTGCGGTGAGATCGACGGCCGCTCCGGCGTGCTCTTCGCCGAGAGCTTGACGGGCGGCGGCGAGGGCCTTCGGGTTGCGCTCGAAGGCCACCACTTCGACCACCGGCGGCGGCGACCAGTCGCTCGGGTAGCGGCCCTCGGCGGCCATCTCCCGGGCGGTTCGCAGCAAGGCCGAGACGATGCCGCGTCCGCTGCCGAGATCGAGCAGACGGCCGCTGCGGGGCAAGATCCCGCGGCGCAGCAGGGCGAAGTAGAGGGGATCCCAGCGCAGCTTGCCGCGCACGAACTCCCAGTCGAAGATGCCGGCTCCCAGGTAGAGCCGTGAGGTCCGTTCCCGCAGCTCGTCGGTGAACCCTGGCGAGCGCCAGCGGCGGGCGATCACGAAGGCGATCGCTCCGAGAACGACTGCCAGAACCAGACCGAGTGCCAGACTGCCGACGGCGAGATGGCTGCCGATGGCGCCGAGGCTGGGAATCTGGGCCGGGCGCAGGTCTGGCCAGCTGCCCTCGATCAAGCGGTGGCCGAGGGCGAGCTCGAGGGAGACCAGGAAGGGGCCCGAAAGGGGGTTGTTGATGTGAGCGGCGAGGTAGGTGCGCAGGCGACTCAGGCGCAGGAGCCGGGCGACTCCGAAACACAGGGCGAGGTGCAGGCCATAGAGGGGCAGGCAGCCGATGAAGACGCCGAGGGCAACGGATGCTCCTTTGTTCGGTGCGCTGCCGCCCTCGGTGCGGAGCTGAAAGTGCATCTCCGCCAGGGCGCGACCGAAGCGCCGCCGGCGCCGGGAGCGGCTCGACAAAGCGAAGTCAGGAGGTGGCTTGGTGTGGGACCGGGGCCGAGAGGTCGAGGCCGCCGCGGCGCAGGCGGTAGAACAGGTACTGGGCTTCGGCGCGCCACCAGAGGCCCAGACCTTGGCGCAGCATGCCGAGGGCTCCGAGCTTGAGGCCCGGGGTCTTGGCGTAGAGCCGCCAGCCGACGTTGCGCTTGCCGTAGGTCCCGATGCGGCGCCGGAAGCGCGCCAGCCGCACCAGCCGTCGGTTGTAGCCGGCGAGGATGCGGTAGGCCACCGTGGCCTGCGGAATCGGGAGACCGAACAGGGGGTTGGCGAGAGCCTCGACATCGTCGTGAATCGGGCTCACGACACCCATGTAGTAGAGCGCCGTGTCGAGCAGGAAGGCGGCGCCGGTGAGCTCGGCGTCCCCCATCAGCTCGTACTTGCCGAGGTAGAGGGCCGACAGCCAGCGGTCGTAGGAGCGCAGGAAGTTGGCGTTGTGGGCCTCCACGCGCTCGCCCAGGGCCTCGCCCGCGAGTCGTCCCGCGAGGTCGTCTTCGATCAGCCGCGCGGTGGCGTAGACCGAGATGGCGGCATGATCGAGGCCGGGGCTGTAATACGGATCCATGAAGGAGGCGGCGTCACCGACCAGGGCCCAGCCGCGGTCGATGTAGCGGCTGGTGGCGTAGGGGAGATGGCTGTAGGAGTGGAAATCGTCCTCGCAGATCTCGCCTTCCGCCAGCAGCTCCCGCAGACCGGCCTGCTGGCGCACGAATGACTCATAGCGCTGTCGCAGATCACCGTCGCCGGCGAGGGTGAAGAGCTCTTTGTTGTAGACCAGACCGACACTGGTCTCGCCGCCGCCGAGGGGGATCGTCCAGCACCACCAGCCGTAGCCGCAGAAGTGGTTGGTAGCCAGCCGGCGGGCGGTCGACAGCTCCGGTAGCTGGGGTTGCCGGGGATCGCTGCCGCGGGCCGCCAGGCCATCGAAATCGGCGACGCCTCGCCAGCGGCCCCAGACGGCGGCCGTCGGATGCTCCTCGACGCGCTGCCGCAGGCGCTGCCGGCGAGCGATGAACTGATGACGGCCGGAAGCATCGACCACCCAGCGGGCGGTGACGGTGCGTTCTCCGGCGGCACTGTCAACGACGATGGTCGAGACCGGCCAGCCGTGCTCGACGGCCTTGACGCGGGCCGGGCGCAGGATCTCCGCACCGCCTTCGGCGGCGTGCTCGAGGATGGTCTCGTCGAGCTTCGAGCGGTCGAGCTGGAACGTCGGCAGCAGCGGCAAGCGGGCAGAGCCGACCTCCGCCATCTCGCCCAGCGGCCGATCGGTGCGATCGCTGAACCAGTAGCGCAGGCCGTGCTTCGGCAGGTGCTCCCGCGAGAGCACGTCGTAGAGGCCGAGAACGCGGTGGAGGAAGAAGGCCGAGACCTCGACGGTGGCCTCGCCGACCTTGCGTCCGAAGCGCTCCTGGGACTCCACCACCAGCACCCGGGCCGTGGGGTGGAGGCGCCGCAACAGGCCGCTGAAGGCGCCACCGGCGAAGGCGCCGCCGATGACGACGACGTCGTAGTCGGTGGTCTGTGGCGAGGATTCGGTCACGTCGAGAGGCTCGATCGATGGGCCGGCTCGGTAGGGCCGACGGTGGCCGTGGAGCGAACCTGGTATCGGTTCGGGAGAGGCCTGAGAGCTGCGACCTCTGCCCCTAATCTACCGTCCGCCCGGTCGCCGGGCAAGTTGGCAGGGCGACCGACCGCAGCCCTCGCCGCTCGAGCTCGGCGAGAAGCGGGGGAAGAACCTCGAGAATCGGGAGGGGCTGCGGGCGTCCGTTGGGGCGACCATCGTGGAGCAGCAGGATGTCGCCGGCGGCGAGATCCCGGAGCAGCCGGGCGAGCACCCGCTCGGGACTCGACGTCGTGGTGTCGAAGGGGCGCCGGGTCCAGCTCACGAGCTGCAGGGAGCGGCGGTGTAGCAGTGGCTCGAGCCAGGGACCGCGCAGGCCGGCGGGGGCGCGAAAGTGTGTCGGCGCCTCGCCGGTGAGCTGCGTGATCAGCTGCTGAGTCCGATCGATCTCGTCGCCGATGCGGCGCGGCCCGAAGAGGGAAAAGGCGTTCGAGTGCCGGTAGGTGTGGTTGCCCAGCCGGTGGCCGCGGCGATGGATCTCGCGCACCAGATCCGGATGTCGCTGGGCGCGACGGCCGATGACGAAGAAGGTCGCCCGAAAGCCGGCGTCGTCGAGCAGGTCGAGCACCCGCGGCGTGACCTGCGGGTCGGGTCCGTCGTCGAAGGTCAGGGCGACGGCTCCGGTGACCGGGGGCAAGCGGCGCAGATTGGGGCCCAGCAGGCGGCTCCGGGGCCACAGGCCGGCGGCGATGGCGATGGCGTGGTCGGCGACCACGGCGCCGGCTGCCCAGCGCGCCAGGCCCGGTTTCCAGAGGGTGGCGGCGAGGGCGCCGAGGTGAAGCAGGGCGCTGGCCTGCAGAAAGGGGCTCGGCCGCCAGCGCCGGCGGGATCGTTCCGGCCGGCTCCCGCTGCCGTTCATCGTGAGGTCAGGCGGAGATCAGGCGGCCGAGGGCGGCGCGGTCGACCTTGCCGCGGGGGGTGCGCGGCAGTCGATCGAGCAGCACCACGCTGCGCGGACGCTTGTGGTCGGCGAGGCGGCCGCGGCACCAGTCGAGGACCTCGCGGCGGGACAGGCTGCCGGGGGGACAGGCGATGACCGCCCGGATCACCGGTTCCTGGCGTTCCGGGCAACGGATCGCCAACACCTCCACCTCCTCGATCGCCGGGTGGTCCGTCAGGACGCGCTGCACTTCGCGCGGATTCACCTTCTTGCCGCGGACGTTGATGATGTCGTCGAGGCGGCTCACCAGCAGCAGCTCGCCGTGGCGGTTCCAGCGGCCGAGATCCTGGGTGCGGAAGCAGCCATCGGCGAGGCGGGGGTCCGCCATCGGCAGATAGGTGTCGGCGACGGCGGGCGAGCGCACGATCACCCGTCCAGCGCCGCAGGAGGAGTCTTCGGTGAGCTCTTCGAGCTCGACCCGGGCGCCCTCGACGGGGGTGCCGACGGTGCCCCGCTCGGCGCCGCCGCCTTCGCGATCGTAGGTGATGCCGCCGGACTCGCTGGAGCCGTAGAAGACGTGGACCGGCTGGCCGAAACGCTCGCGGAAGCGGCCCGCGGTGTCCGCCCGCAGCAGCGCGCCGGCGCTCAGGACGAGGCGCAGCGTCGGCGGCGTCGGCGGCGGATCGGCGAGGCGGGTGAGGGCCGAGAGAAAGGCCGGAACGGTGGGGAAAACGGTCGCTTCGAGCCGCTGGGCGGCGGAGATCGGGCCGAACGGGCCGCCGCTCTCGGGCACGATCAAGGGCAGGCCGCGAACCAGGCAGGGGATCACCAGGCTCGACAGGCCATAGGAGTGGGAGAACGGGATATTGGCCAGCAGGCGATCCTCGGCAGCGATGCCCATGGTGCGGATCAAGGCCGCGTCATCGGCCAGCAGCGCTTCCGCCGAGGCGGCGATGCCGCGGGCCGAGCCGGTGGTGCCGGAGGTCAGCTTGATGACCCCGCCCGGAGCGATCGATCGGGTCGCCGGGAGAGCCTCCGGGAAGGCTTCCAGGCGCCAGTCCTCAGGGCCGTCGGGCCATCCCTTCGCGCAGCTCAGGAAGGCATAGGCGCCGATGTCGCGAGCCACTCGGCAGCGCTCGACGGAGGGCGTGCGATGGTCGAACAGCACCGCCGTCGCGCCGGCCCGGGCGAGGGCCAGCAGCGAGGCCAGAAAGGCCGGGCCGTTGGGTGCCAGAAGGCCGATGATGGCGCCCGGAGGCAGCACCTCCAGGGGGCGGGCTGCGGCGCGGGCCAGGGCGTCGACCTGCTCGGCCGTGGCGCGCCGGCCGGGCGAGAGCACCAGCGCCCGCGTCGGCTGTTTGGAGACCAGGCGGTCGAACGCCTGGACCAGTGGATTCCCTCTCATGTCTCCCGCTCGCAAATCGGAAAGAAACAACCCCATCTGCTCTATAATACTGGCTTTCGCCGTGGGGCCCGCGGCGGCCGCCTTTCTCAGGTCGGTCCGGGGACTCCACGGGCTCCGAGCTGCATGGTCGCGAATCTCTTGTGGCAGGTTGATGACTGGTCGAGCGATCTCGAGCCCGGCGGATACCGGTGCCGTCAACGCCCCCTTCACGGGTGGCCGGCGCCACCGGCGCCCCGCTCGAAGCGCGTTGCAGGCTTGGTTCGGAGTCATTCAGGGCGCTGCGCGAGCAGCCACCCTCGGAGGTCAGAGATGGCGGATACCATCCTTCAAGTCAAGCAGTTGATTATCGATAGCCTGAATCTCGAGGGCATGACGCCGGACATGATCGGTGACGACGACGTGCTCTTCGGGGAAGGCCTGGGGCTCGACTCGGTCGATGCCCTCGAGCTGGTCGTCGCGATGGAGAAAGCCTACGGGATCAAGATTCGGAGTGACGAGATGGACCCGGAGGCCTTCGCTTCCTGCCGGCGTTTGGCGGACTTCGTGGAAGAGCGTAAAGCCGCGGCCGGTGCCGCTCCCGCATGAGCTCACCGTCGGTCGCCGTCACCGGATTGGGCGCCGTTTCGGCCTTTGGCTGGGGCGTCGAGCCGCTGTGGCGCGGCCTGTGCTCCGGCGACTGCGCTCTCGGCCCCTTCGATCGCTTCGAGCACAGCGCCTACGCCACTCACCTCGCTGGCCAGGTGCCGCCGGCGCCGGCGGAGCTGGCGGCGAAGGTGGCCGACTGGCGACGCTTGGCCTGGGCCGACCGCTTCGCCTTGGCGGCGTCCCTCGAGGCCACTGCCGGTGGTCTGCCGCAGGGCACCGTCGGGGCTTTTTTCGCCAGCAGCACCGGTGGCATGCTCGAAGGCGAGAAGTTCTACGGCGGCCTCGAGCGCTTCGCGGGTGAGGGCTCCGACCAGCCGGGAATCGCCTGGCTCGTCTCCCAGCAGGTGAGCAGCCCGGCCGAGAACGTCGCCCGGACCCTCGGTCTGCAGGGACCCGTCGAGACCGTATCGTCGGCCTGCGCTTCCGGAACCCTCGCCCTCGGCCTGGCCCTCGACGCCCTGCGCAGCGGCGAAGTCGATGCCGCCCTCGTCGGCGGTGCCGATTCCCTCTGCCGCACCACCTACAGCGGCTTCAACAGCCTGCGCTCCGTCGACGAGCGGCCCTGTCGGCCGTTTCGCGATGATCGGGCCGGCCTTTCCATCGGAGAAGGGGGAGCGGCGCTCCTGCTCGAGCCCCTCGAGTCGGCCCGTCGGCGCGACGTCGAGATCCTGGCGCTGCTCGCCGGCAGCGGAGCGAGCAGCGACTCCCATCACATGACGGCGCCGCAGCCCGAGGGCGAGGGCGCCGCTCGAGCGCTGCGCCGAGCGATCGCCGATGCCGGTCTCGAGGCCGACGATCTTTCCTTCGTCAATGCCCACGGCACCGGCACGCCGCACAACGACGCTGCCGAGTGGCGCGCCCTCGAAGCCATTCTGGGAAGCGCTGCCGAGACCCTTCCGGTGACCTCGTCGAAGGCCTGCGTCGGTCACCTGCTGGGTTCGGCGGGCTGCCTCGAGGCGGTGGCGACGGTGCTCGGCCTAGTCCATGGCAAGGTCCATCCGACGCCCGGCGACGGGGCCGTCGATCCGGCGCTGCCGGTCGCCCTGGTGACCGGTGAGGCGCGCGCCGTCGCTGGCCGGCACGCGGTTTCGCTCAACCTCGCCTTCGGGGGCTGCAATGCCGCGGCGGTGTTCTCCCGCCCATGAGCTCGGCGCCACCTTCTATCGTCATCACCGGGATGGGGGTACTGAGTGCCGAGGGCGTCGGCCGGGCACCCCTCGCCGCCGCCCTGGCGGCGGGCCGGGGAAGTCGCCGGCCGATGGAACCCTTCGCGGGACTGCCACCTCGCGATGGCGCCGCGACTCTCGCCGGCCGGTTGCCGACGGTCCCTTTTCAGCAGTGGATTCCGCCCCTCGTCGGTCGGCGCATGAGCCCGCCCTCGCGCTTCGCCGTCACCGCCGCTCGCCTGGCCCTCGACGAAGCCGGCTACGACCTCCCGGAGACGCCCGATCGCGACACCGGCGTGGTGTCGGCGACGGCCTTCGGCCCGATGTCCTTCACCGAGCGGCTCCTCGACCAGGTGTTCGGCGAGGGGCCGGCGGCGGCGTCGCCCTTCCTCTTCACCGAGTGCGTCGCCAACGCACCGGCGGCGCAAATCTCGATCCAGTGCCGCCTGGCCGGTCCCAACCTCACCGTTTGTCAGCGTGAGGCCAGCCCCCTGCTGATGATGGCGCGGGGCGCCGGTGAGCTGCGCGCCGGCCGCGCCGGGCGCATGGTGGTGGCGGCGGTGGAAGAGATGACGCCCCTGATCTTCGCCGTCCTCGACCGCTTCCGCGCCCTCGCCCGGCCGTGCGACGGAGTGGAGGAGGCTCGCCCCTTCGATCGCCGTCGCAATGGCTTCATCGCCAGCGAGGGAGCCACGGTTCTGGTGCTCGAGCCGGAGGAGCGCGCCGGTGAGCGTGGTCGCCTGCGGCTGGCGGCCTGGGGAAGCGCATTTGACGGCACCGCCGGCCGCAGCGGCTGGGGCCGCGGCGACGCGTTGCTGGCGACGCAGATCCGGCGTGGCCTGGAGCGCTTCGGTCTCTCGCCCGGGGATCTCGATCTGGTGATCTCGGGGGCTTCCGGTTCGCGTGCCGGCGACCGCCTCGAAGGTGCGGTCCTTCGCCGGCTGGCGGTGCCGGGACCGGTGCTGGCCCCCAAGGGGGTCACCGGAGAGTACGGCGGCGCATTCCTGGCGGCCGCGGTGCTCGCCATGGAGGGCTGCCCCTGCGGACCGACGGCAGGCTTCCGCGAGGTCGATCCGGCGATCGCCTTGGTGCCCCACGACGGCTCGCCGCTGGCGTCGCCGCGGCGCGCCTTGGTGACCTCCTTCGCTGCCGGCGGCGCGGTCTCCTGGCTGGTGCTGGAGGCGCTGCGATGAAGGTCGCGGCGATCATTCCGGCCTACCAGGCGGCGGCCAGCGTCGGGCCGGTGGTGACCGGTAGCCGTGAGATTCTCGAGCGTGTGGTGGTGGTCGACGACGGCTCCACCGATGGCACCGGCGAGGTCGCCGCGGCGGCCGGCGCCGAAGTCCTGCGCCACCAGCGCAATCTGGGCAAGGGGCGCGCCCTGCAGACCGCCTTCGGCGCCCTCTTCGGGCGTGGCTGCGACGCGGTGGTGACGCTCGATGCGGATGGTCAGCACCTGCCGAGCGAGATTCCTCGTTTGCTGGCGGCGGCGGAAGAGGGCGTCGGCATGGTGATCGGCAGCCGCGATCATCTCTTCGCTCAGATGAGCCGCCTGCGCAAGGCCAGCAACCGCTGCTCGTCGAGCCTGATCTCGATCCTGGCGGGCCGGCGGTTCTGCGATATTCAGAGCGGCTTTCGGCTCTACTCGCGGTCGCTGATCGAAGCCACCGGCTTTCCCGAGCCGCGCTTCGAGGCCGAGAGCGCGGTGGTGGTGCGGGCCGCCCGTCTTGGCCTGACGGTGGTGTCGGTGCCGGTTCGGTTGGGATTTGCGGATGGTCGCTCGACCAGCCACTATCGTCCTCTGATCGACAGCTTGAGAATTGCGCGCGCGGTGGTCGGTGCGCGCCTGGAGGGAGCGCGATGGCGTCAGCGACGGTCCTCGTAACGGGCGGTAGCCGAGGCATTGGCCGAGCGGTGGTCGAGACGCTGCTGGCGGCCGATCACGCGGTGGCCTTCACCTATCGCAGCGGCGAGGCCGAGGCTCGCCGGATCGAGTCCGAGAGCGCCGGTCGGGCTCGCGCCTTCGCCTGCGACCTGCGCGATCGCCGCCGGCCGGAGGATCTGGTCGACGAGGTGGTCGCCGCCCTCGGTCCGGTCGATGCCCTGGTCAACAACGCCGGCGTCGCCCACGAAGGACTCCTCGCCATGACCTCCGACGACGACTGGGATCGCGTCATCGACACCAATCTCGGCGGCGCTTTCCGCTTCTGCCGGGCGGTGCTGCGCGGCATGATGGTGCGGCGCCGCGGCGCGATCGTCAACGTGTCGTCCCTCGGTGCCCTGCGCGGGGTCGCCGGCCAGGCCGTCTACGCCGCCTCCAAGGCCGGCTTGCTGGCGATGACGCGGGCCCTGTCCCGCGAGGTCGGGCGGCGTGGCGTGCGGGTCAACGCGGTCGTACCGGGCTACGTCGCCACCGACATGACCGCGGCGCTACCAGAAGCGGTGGTCGAGCATCTGCGCCAGGGCGAAAGCCTGAAGGCCGGCGTCGATGCGGCGGCGGTGGCGCGGGCGGTGGCCTTCTTGCTGTCCGACGACGCGGCGTCGATCACCGGGCAGACCCTGGTCATCGACGCCGGCGCTTCGGCCTAACGTCCTTTCTTGGCTTTCGGGGGCCGTTCGACCAGCACCTTGCGCTGGACGAAGGACTCCTCGCCGGAGAGCTCGTCCCAAACGCCGACGGCGATCTTCGGTTTGCCGGAGAGGAGCTCGAGGCGGGCGAGATAGCCGACATCGGTCTGGCGGGCCTTCTCCAGCATCTCGGTGGGGATCGACACCGGGTAGGGATGCTGGTGGAGATCCGAGACGCCACCCTTCTCGTCCTTGACCACGACGTAGATCTGCAGCCGCCCTTCCTGGGTGTCGCCGTTCGGCAGCAGGGTCACCTGGCGCATCGGAATGCGCACCAGCACCGGCAGCAGGTAGCGGTTGCGGTCGTGCAGCTCCGGCTCGCCGGTCTCGACCTCGATGCCCAGTGGATTGCTCTCGAGGTCGAGTAGCAGCGACGACAGGGTGCGGTCGGCGACCTTCTCCGTTTGCGGCTTGTCGATGTAGCCGGTGCGATGGCGAACTCGCAGGTCCGGGCGCTTCACCCGCACCTGAATCTTGTGGTACTTGCCGTCGCCGCCGCGCGGCGAGTTGTAGCCCAGGGAGTAGTAGGTGTCGAAGTCGGCCGCCATCCGCGCCAGGCCGTCACCGAAGTTGTTGGTGTTGATCACCGAAGCGCCACCGGTGGCCTCGGCCAGCTCGATCATCGGCTCGCGCAGGTTGTTGGCGCGCAGGGCATCGAGAGTGACGCGGCCGCTGTCGCCGACACCGGTGTCGATCTGGTTGAGGTCGGCGGAAAGACCGCTGCCGCCGCCACTGCCGCCGGCGTCGAGGGCGTAGAGGGTGACCTGGTGAGCGTTGGCTTCGCGGGTGACGCGCTCGAAGAGGGGGGCCTCGTCGTCCCGGATGGCTTCGAGGGCGGGGTCGATTCCGACTCCCGAAACCGAAGCGCTGCGCAGGGCCGCTGCGCCGGTGATGTCGAGCAGGTACTGGTAGGCCTCCTCTCCGGGCCGTTGCGGCAAGCCGTTGCTGACGTACAACAGCGCCTTGCGGCCCGGCAGGCCGGCGAGGGAGCGCACCACCTTTTCGATCGACTCGGTGACCTTGCGGGTGTCGCTCTGTACCGACTGCACATAGCTGCGGACGAAGCCATGGGCGGTTCGAATGTTCGCCGCCGCCGCTTGCGGATCACCACCGTCGGCGAACAGCGTCATGGAGCGGAAGGCTTGGCGCCGCTGGGCGTCGATCATCGGTCCGTAGGCGGCTTCCTTGCTCATCTTGCCGAGGCCACGCAGCAGGCGCTGGTGGTCCTGGGTGAAGGGCTCGACGATCTCCAGCGAGCGGGCGAAGCCGACCAGCATGATCTTGTCGCCCTCGATCAGGCGATCCTCGATGAACCCTTCGAGCTCTTCCAGGATCTGGCGCCGCGAGGCGGGGTAGATGTGGGCGTGGTCCATGAAGATGGCGAGGTGGAGCTGCTGATCCGGCGGAATTTCCCGCCGCGGCTGGGGCATGGCTCGGCGGCCGGGCTCCGGCGCCGGAGCGAAGGCGTCCTGGTAGGAGACCGAGTAGAAGTTGCTGATCTCCACCGCACGACCGTCTTCGAGAATCTCGAAGTCTTCTTGAGAAAGGCCGGCGACGCGGTTGCCATCGCGGTCGGTCACGAAGACCTCGACGTTGACCACGTTGACATCGACCTGGTCGATGAAGAGCTCGTTCTGAGCCGCAGCCGGGAGAGCGGCGATGGCGATCAGGGCCAGGAGGGGACGCAAGTAGCGAGGAACCATGGAAGCCTCCGTCGTTGAATTTCCCGCTGATTCTATCGTCCCGCCGAGATCGCAGCGGCGAACGGTGCGATGCTACGATGTGGCGCCGCCGAAAACGGGGCCAAACGGCCTCCTTTCGGCATCCGTAAGAAAGGCGGAGGAGAGGCGATGGAAGCGAACCTGGATACTGCTGTCGAGTCGAAGCCTGAGGGCGCCTCCGGGCTGCGCCGGACGCGCGATATCCCCCCGACGGAGATCTTCTCCGAGCTGCGGCGCGGAGTGCTCGGTCAGGACGAAGCCTTGCGCTTCGTCGCGGTGGCGATCTACAAGCACACCACCGGGCGGGTGTCCGGAAACCTCCTCCTGGTCGGCAACTCCGGCACCGGCAAGACGACCATCATGAACAACATTCAGCGCCTCTATGATGCGGTGCCCGAGTATCGGCCCTATCGCGCGCTGACCATCCTCAACGCCAACCTGCTGGTCGACAGCGACCGCACCGAGTTCCGGCCCGACCGCATGCTGCGCAGCATCGAGCAGCGGGCCCGGCTGCTGTTGGGGCAGGAGCCGACCGCCGAAGATCTCCAGGAAACGATGGAGCGGGCGACCGTCTGTATCGACGAGATCGACAAGATGACCTCGATCCTGGGGGGCAAGCCCAATCCCCTGGGAGTGGTGCTGCAGCAAGGTCTGCTGACCCTGATGGAAGGTGAGAAGGTGGCCTACCAAACCCGCGCCTGGGTCGATGGCCGCGAGCAGGACGTCACCCTGCGGATCGATACGGAGCGCATGATGTTCTGCTGCGGTGGCGCTTTCGAGGGACTCTACGATCAGGTCTACAACCGGGTCATGAAGCCCGGCAGCGGCGTCAAGCTGCGTTCCGAGGCACGTCGCACGGCGGACGGCAAGGTTCGCATCGACACCATTTTCAGCCTCGCCGAGTTCCTCAAGGTCAAGGACATGTTCGAGTACGGCATGGTGCCCCAGTTCATGGCGCGCTTCGACAAGATCGTGTTGATGAAGGAGCTGCCGCGGGAAGTCCTGGAGGAGATTCTGCTGCACTCCTACGACTCGCCCTATGTGCGCTCCCGTCGGTTCTTCGAGACCCTCGAGATCGATCTCGAGATCGAGCCCTTGGCGGCCGCCCTGGTGGCGGAAGCGGCGACCAAGGAAGGCCGAACCGGTGCCCGCGCCTTGCGCGACGTCTTCAGCAAGGTGATCAACCGCTTTGAGTTCGATCCCTGGAACAGCGGAGGCTTGAGCGAGAGCGAGGGGCAGACCCGCCTGGTGATCAGCGCCGACGAGGTGCGTTCCGCGATCGCCTGAGGCGGGCGCTCGGCGAGCGTTGCGCCTGCCGAGCTTTCGACCGAAAATTCAGTGAGCCTTACTCGTCGGAGCCCGGCGAGGCTCCCCGGCCGTCGGTTCTCGAAGAGCCGTCGCGCAGCGCCTGGCGGCCGTGCCGAGCCAGGACGTCCTGCAGCGCCGAGGCGTGCACCGGTTTGCTGATGTAGGCGTCCATGCCGGCTTCGTAGCAGGCGCGGCGGTCTTCCGGCAGGACGCCGGCGGTCATGGCGATGATCTTCGGCTGGTCCTCCGCCGGCAGCCGCCGACGGATCTCCCGGGTGGCGTCGAGGCCGTCCATCTCGGGCATCTGGACATCCATGAAAATCAAGTCGTAAGGGGTGTCGAGGGCGGCGGCGACGGCGGTCACGCCGTCGATGGCGAGGTCCGGCTCATAGCCCATGCGCCGCAGGATGGCGCGCGCCACTTTCTGGTTGATGACGCTGTCGTCGGCCAGCAGGATGCGCAGCGGCAGGCGCTCCGCGAGCTGTTGGTCGAGGCGTAAGCTGCGGGTTTTGCGGTGGGCTGTTTCCGCCGGCGCACCGAGGGTCTCGACGAGGGCATCGTAGAGCTGCGAGACCTTGGCCGGGCGCGGCAGCGAGGCGACCTGCGGATGTCCCGGTGCCGGACCGAGCACGAAGATGGCCTGGGTCGAGGCCTCTCGAACCAGCTCGTCGAGGTCGAGGTCGAGGCCTAGCGGGTCGATCAACAGGATGTCGAAGGGCTTCTCGCCGTGCAGCCAGTGGAGAGCTTGGTGGGCCGAGTCGGTCAACCGATGGCTCAGGCCCCAGGTTTCCGTGTGGCGGGTCAGGCTGCGGCCCTCGCTGTCGGGGGCGGCCAGGACGAGCAGGCGGCGGTCGCTCCAGCGGGGCTGCGCGTCGCCTTCTTCGAGGCCTTCGCGAGGGGCCGTCAGGAGCACCGAGAAGGTGAAGGTCGAGCCGCGTCCGACCTCGCTTTCGACCTCGATGCGGCCGCCCATCATGTTCACCAGGCGCCGGCTGATGGCGAGGCCCAGGCCGGTGCCGCCGAAGCGTCGGGTGGTCGAGGGGTCGACCTGGGAGAAGCTGTCGAAGAGGGTGGCGAGGCGGTCCGGCGGGATTCCGATGCCCGAGTCCCGCACCCGAATCTCCACCTCGTAGGGCTGGGCCTCGCCGGTCGCGCCCTCGGGGCTGGTGAGAAACCGTCCGGAGGCCTCCAGCACGACCTCGCCCGATTCGGTGAACTTGACGGCGTTGCCGAGCAGGTTGACCAGCACCTGGCGTAGGCGGGTGACGTCGCCGTAGACCGGCGTCGGGGGAGTCCCGTTGATCAGGTAGGTGACGCCGAGGCTCTTCTCGTCGGCCCGTCCGGAAACGATCTCGATCGCCGCCTCGATGCAGTCCTTGAGATCGAAGGCGCTGCGCTCGAGCTCGAGCCGGCCGGACTCGATCTTGGAGAAATCGAGGATGTCGTTGATCACCGCCAGCAGCGTCTCGCCGCTGGTGCGGATGGTCTCGCAGAAGTCGCGCTGGTCGTCCGTCAAGCGCGAGTCGAGGAGCAGGCCGGTCATGCCGATGACGGCGTTCATCGGGGTGCGAATCTCGTGGCTCATGTTGGCCAGGAACTCGCTCTTGGCGCGCGCCGCGGCCTCGGCTTCGTCTCGCGCCAGCTCGAGCTTGGCCTGCGCCGCCTGACGCACGTTGACCTCCCGCTGCAGCTCCTGGGTGCGTTCGGCGACCCGCACCTCGAGGCCGCTGCGGGCCTTCTCGAGATCCGAATCGCGGCCTTCGATGGTCTCCAGCATGTCGTTGAAGGCATCCACCAGGAGGTCGACCTCCTGGGCGCCGCTGGTGGCGGCGGCGCGCACCGAGTAGTCCCGGTCCATGGAAACCGAGCGGGCGGTGGCGGCGAGGCGGCGGATCGGCAGGAGCTCCGCTGGCAGGCGGCTCGCCAGGCGCCGTCGCGCCAGTAGCCAGGCCAGGCCGAGGGCGGCGGTGGCGGCGAGGGCGAAGCCGAAGAGGCGCAGCCAGAGAGGACGCAGGTCGGCGAGCAGGACGATGTGCCCCTGGATCTCCCCATCGTGCTCGACGGCATGGGCGACGGCCAGGTGCGAGAAGGTGAAGCGATGGCCGGTGGTCAGATCCGAGGTGCGCGGTGGAGAGGCGGCCGGATAGCTGGCGAACAGCCCGCCCTGGGAGTCGAACAGCCAACCGCCGAGGATGCTGGGATCCGCCTGGAGCACATCGAGGGTGGTGTCGGCGGTCCTCCGGTCGCCGAAGACGAGCGCCGCGGCGCTGTGCTTCGCGACCATCTCCGCCTGCACCGAGTAGGCCTCGATCAACTCGTTCCGTTGGCTCAGGAATTGGAACAGGGCGAGGGCCAGGCAGGCGACGATCGCCGCCACCAGGCTGGTGCCGAGGGCGATTCGGCGCAGGCGCCCTTCGAGCGAAAAGGGCATCAGCTCGGCGGGGGCCGCTGCACCACCCGCACCCTCTCCATGCGCAGCAGCTCCGAGCTGAGGTGGAGGTCCGCCTGACGGGTGTTGGGGAGGTGGACTTCGATGCCGTGCTCGCCACCCGGCGGCGGCAGGAAGATCATGCCGCCACGGGCCAGGAAATCGGGTTGTTGGGCGAAGGTCAGGATGCCCCGGCCGGCGAGGGAGCGGAAGGCCTCTTCCATCTCGTCGCGACCGAGGCGGCCGAAATAGAGCGCCTGGCAGTCGAGCACCTCGTCGGCGCTGCGCGCCGTCACCAGGCGAATCGGACGACCTCCGAGGGTGCGATCGCGCAGGGCGCTGCCGAGGGAGGCGATCAGCGGATCGGAACCCAGGGTGGCGAGGCAGAAGGGCTCGCCTTCGGCCGGCCGGGAGTGCACCGGCCAGTCGGCGAAGGTCAGGATCTTGTAGATGATCTCGGCACGCACGCCGCCGGCGGTGTAGCTCTGGGCGCCGGCCGGGGCCGCGGCGACCACCAGGCCGAGGGCCAGGAGCCCAATGGCCAGGTCGAGCGTCGGCAAGCTCCGGAGCGACCTCAGAAACGCCATGTCGCTCCCACCGAGAAGGCGCGTTCGATCTCCGTCAGTACCGGGCTGGCGGTGTTCGAGATGAACTCGAGATGTTGGTCGTCGGTGGCGTTCTCGACCACCGCGAAGAGCTCGAGGTCAGGGCTCAGGGGCCAGGCGAGACGCAGATCGGTGCGGAAGTAACTCGGCACCGCCAAGCTCTCCAGGCGGTCGACCCAGTAGAGGAAGGCATCGAGCTGCAGGCCGCCGGGGAGGTCGAGGAAGGAGCGCACGCCGGCTTGATGGCGCGGTGAGCTGCCGCCCTCGATCAGCCTCTCGGCGGGCGGCGAGGTGATCTCGATGTCGACATCGAGGAAGGAGTAGCTGCCCTGAAGCTGCAGCCGCTCGATGGGACGCCACTCGACGCTCAGCTCGAATCCCCAGGCCTCGGCTTCGCTGCCGTTGAGGGGCACGATGGGAACGGTGATGCGCGGTGGCGGAGTGTCGAAGAAGGGAGTGCCGACGCGGTACGAGACCAGGTCCCGATAGCGATTGAAGAACACCGTCGAGTCGAAGCTCAGGCCGCTGCTGGGCCGGATGCGATGACCCACCTCCCAGGCGACGACGGATTCCGGATCGAGGTCGCGATCGCCGAAGAAGGAGACGTAGGTCGGCGGATTGGTGGGCTGGACGGAAAAGGTGAAGTGGCCGTCGTAATCGGTGCGATTGGGGGTGCGGACAGCCCGCGAGACGCCTCCCCAGAGAGTCTGTTGCGGACTCGGGAACCAGGCCAGCCGGAGCGAGGGCTGAACCTCGAAACCGCTGAGGTCGTGGTGCTCGAGCTTGGTGCCGGCGGTGAGCACGAGGCGTTCCGGGATCAGCGCCCAGCGGTCCTGGGCGAAGGCGCTGAAGATCTCGGTCCGCCGCCGCTCCGGATCGAGGGAGTAGACGAAGGAGCCGTCGAGGTCGTCGTCGCTGCTGCGATAGCCGGCACCCCAGACCCAGCGATGGCGACGGCTGGCCGGTCCGCTGTGTTGAACCTCGATGTCGAACTGATCATGGGTCGCCGTCGAGGTCGGGTTGGTGCGCCGGTTGCGGTCGTAGTAGAGGCGTGCCTCGAGGCGGCTGCCGCCGGTCAGGTTGCGCTCACCGCGGGTCAACAGGTAGCCGCCATCGGCTTTGTTGCCATCCGGCAGCAGGCGCTGGAAGGGGGGCTCCGGAGTGGCGATCTGAACCTGCCCCTCGGCGGTGGTGTCGAAGACGTCGCCCTGCACCGTCAGGCTGCCGCGGGCGAAGGAGCGGTCCCAGCGAAAGCCACCGCGCAGGCCGCGCCAGCGATCGCCGGCGAAGGCGCCGTCGCGGTCGACGAAGCCCTCGCGGTCGAAGCCCTGGGCGAACACCCGCCAGGCGCTCGAGCCCTTGCCGCCGGTGAGGCGAACCTCGGTGAAGAGCTGCTCCTCGGCGCCGCTGGCGATGGTGAGCAGTGAGTCGACGGTCTCGAAGGCGCTCTTGGTGACGATATTGACCACGCCATTGACGGCGTTGGCGCCCCACAGCGTGCCGCCCGGACTACGGCTCACCTCGATGCGCTCGATGTCCTCGAGAAGCAGGCCCTGAACGTCCCAGAAGACGCCCGACAGGATCGGCGTGTAGATGTCGCGTCCGTCGATCAGCACCAGCAGCTTGTTGGAGTTCTCGCGGTTGAAGCCGCGCGCCGAAACCGCCCACCGGCTGCTGTCGACCCGCGCGACGTGCAGACCCGGCACCATGCGGAGCAGCTCGGGTAGGGTGCGCACGCCGGAGCGCCGGATGTCCTCGGCGGTCAGCACGTGGACCGCCGCCGGCACCTGGAAGGCCGGCTCCTGAACCTTCATCAGCGAGGTCACCTCGAGGTCGAGGAGCTGCTCCAGGCTGAGATCGCGCAGCTCCTCGTCGCCCTGGCCCGCGGCAGCGGGCACGAAGGCAAGGGCTCCTGCCAGGAGGAAGAGCGGAAGAAAGCTCTTGCGTATTGAGGTGAATAAACGGGGGCTCATAGCGGCTCGTCGGCTCCGATGGGGCGACCGGCGAGGCCGCACGGGGCCATTATAACTTTGCAGGAATTACTGCAGAGGTCGGCCTATAGCTCGATGTGGTCGGCGGAGACGTTGAGCACCAGCACCTTCAGGTCGCGCTCGGTGGCCAGGACCTGATCGAGATCGCGCGCCATCGCATGGCACGGGATACACCAGACGGCCGAGTACTTCACCAGCACCAGGTCGGCCTCGGGGAGCTCCGGGAGAGGTTCGCCCTGGGGGCCTTCGAGGGTGGCGAGCTCGAACTCGAGGTGGCGCGGCGAGTCGAGGGGCTGGGGGGCGTCGAGGACCGCCTCCAGAGCGAAGGGGAATTCGCTCGAGTAGCCTTCGTAATCCATCACCAGGCGGCCGGCGGCATCGTAGACGCGGAACTGGGGCAGGGCGAGGGTGGTGCCGACGGCGGTCTCTCGCAGGCGTAGGTCGAGGCCCTCGAAGGCCGCCTCGGTGGGTTTGTCGGCGGCTGCGATGGTGGGCATCAGCAGGGCGAGCAGGGCGAGCCTGGGCAGGATTCTTCTCATCGTCGTCGAGGCTCTCTCGCCGCCTTCTCGTTGCGCGGGGCGGACCTGGCCTCCAAGATCAAATCCGGCGCCATCAGCGGGACGGATCGGTCGTGTACACTGGCGGCCATTTTCGGAGGAGCTCCTATGGGATTTCAACAGTTTACGGGAACCGAGACCTACCTCGCTTCGGGCGAGCTGCGCGATGCCGTCAACGTCGCCATCGCCCTCGAGAAGCCGCTGCTGGTGCGCGGCGAGCCGGGCACCGGCAAGACGGTTCTGGCGGAGGCCATCGCCGAGAGTCTGGTGATGGAGCTGCTGGTGTGGAACATCAAGTCGACCAGCAAGGCGCAGGATGGACTCTATGTCTACGACACCGTGCAGCGCCTCAACGACGCCCGCTTCGGCGACCAGGACATCTCGGACGTTAGCCGCTACATCAAGCTCGGGCCGCTGGGCGCTTCCCTGACCAGCGGCCAGCGGGTGGTGTTGTTGATCGACGAGATCGACAAGGCGGACCTCGAGTTTCCCAACGATCTGCTGCACGAGCTCGACCGCATGACCTTCACCGTGCAGGAGACCGGCGAGGTGCACAGCGCTCAGCAGCGACCGGTGATGATCATCACCTCGAACAACGAGAAGGAGCTGCCGGATGCCTTTCTGCGCCGCTGCGTCTTCCACTACATCGCCTTTCCCGACAAGGAGGCGATGGAGAAGGTGGTGCGCATCCACCATCCGGATGTCGAAGCCGAGCTGCTGCAGCAGGTGCTGCTGCGCTTTTTCTGGCTGCGCGACCTGCCGGACCTGCGCAAGCGGCCGTCGACCAGTGAGCTGATCGACTGGATCGCCGCCCTGCGCCGGGGTGGGGTGGCGGCGGAGACCCTGGAGCAGGAGCTGCCGTTCCTCGGCGTGCTGTTGAAGCGCGAGTCGGATCTCGAATCGGTCCTGCGGGTGCAGCAACGCCGCGCCTACAACTGAGGCGAGGCCCCGATGTTCAGCGATTTCTTCTTTTTTCTGCGCGCTTGCGGCCTCAAGGTCAGCCTCACCGAGTGGCTGTCCCTGATGCGCGCCCTGGCCCTCGGCCACAGCCGCGCCGATCTGCGCACCTTCTACTCCCTGGCGCGCAGCCTGTTGGTCAAGCGAGAGGTCGACTTCGATCTCTACGATCGCGCCTTCGCGACCTTTTTCCACGGCGTCGAGAATCAGTTCGAGGTCGACGACGAGCTCCTCGCCTGGTTGGCCGATCCCAAGCTGCCGGATCTCGCTTCGGCGCTGCCCGACGGCCTCGAGCTGGAAGACCTGAAGCGCCTGTTCGAGGAGCGTCGGGAGGAGCAGCAGGAACGGCACGACGGCGGCAATCGCTGGATCGGCACCGGGGGCACGTCGCCCTTCGGCCACGGCGGCCGCCATCCCACCGGGGTGCGGGTCGGCGGTCCCGGCGGTGGCCGCTCGGCGGTGCAGGTGGCCGGCGAACGGCGCTTCCGCAACTTGCGCGGGGATCGCATCCTCGATAGCCGGCAGATCGGCATGGCCCTGCGCCGGCTGCGCCGCCTGGGCCAGGACGAGGGGCCCGAGGAGCTCGATGTCGAAGCCACCGTCGATGCCAGCGCGCGCAGCGGGGGAGACATCGATCTGGTCTTCGCGCCGCCGCGGCGCAACCGCATCCAGCTCCTGCTGCTGATGGACGTCGGGGGCTCGATGGATCCCCACACGGCGCTCTGCGAGCGCCTGTTCACGGCGGCCCACGCGGCCCAGCACTTCAAGCGCTTCGAGGTCCGGTTCTTCCACAACTGCGTCTACGAGCGTCTCTACACGGACATGGCCCAAGGCCACGGCGAGCGCACGGCGGATCGCCTCAAGCAGCTCGACGAGCGCTGGTCGGTCATTTTCGTCGGCGATGCCTGGATGGCTCCCTGGGAGCTGACCCATGTTGGCGGCGCGATCGACTATTTCCACCACAACGACGACACCGGCTTGAGATGGCTTCAGCGCATCCGGCGGCGCTGCCCCGATTCGGTCTGGCTCAACCCGGAGCCGCAGCGCATCTGGCAGGCACCGAGCATCGATCTCATTCGTCATGTGTTTCCGATGTACGAGCTGAGCCTCGAAGGGCTCGCCGAGGCCATCGACGTGTTGCGCGGGGTGCGCCCCAACCGGCCGATGGCGGCGTGACCGGGCCGGTCGTCGAGCGGCCCCGCCCGCGCCTGTCGGGGGCCGGTGGCGGCGGGCGCCTCGCGCCGGCGGCCCGGCTGATGGGGGCCTGGTTGGTGGGGGTCTGGGGGCTGATGCTGGTGCTGGCGGCCGTCGGCATCGATCGCCTGTCCCTGTCGAGCGATGGCTCGTTCCACCTCCTCGCTGGATCCCAGGCCCTGCATCGCGGCCAGAACCTGGTCAACCTCGAGCATCCGCCGATGGCCAAGCTGGCGATGGGTTGGCCGTTGCTGCTCGAGGACGATCCCTGGCCCGAGCCGGTCGATGCCGCCGAGGCCTTGCCGGCCCTCGAGCGCCTCTATGAAGACCCGGCCCGCCTCGAACGGGTCACCCGCCGAGCGCGTTGGACCATGCTGCTGTTGTTCGCCGTGCCCTGGCTGCTGGCCAGCGGTGCCCTCGCCGGTGAGATGGGCTATCGCTGGGGCCGGCGCATCATGCCGCTGTTGCTCGCCGGCACGGCCTGGGTCTTTCCGAATCTCTTCTTGCTGCAGACCGATGTCGCCGTCAGCCTCGGCGCGGTGCTGGTCGTCTGGCTGTCCATCCGTGGCCTGCGGCGGCCGCCGTGGGAGACCGCGATGCTCGTCGGAACCGCCCTCGGCTTCGCCTTGAGTGGCAAGTTCTCGGGCGTGCTCTTGGTGCCGACGGCATTGCTCGGGGTGTGGCTCGGCGGTGGCTCCCTCGGCCGGCGCCTCGGCCGCTTGGCGGCCGCTCTGGCGGTGGCGGCGCTGTTTGTCCATTTCTTCTACGGCATCGCCAACTGGAGCTACGACCGCGAGGCCGGGCGCGAGACCCTGCGCCTCTACAGTGAGGGTCGGGCTTCGGTGATCGTCGGCGACCGGCTGGAGCCCTGGCAGTCGGCCCTGCTGACGATCGAGCGCGTCGACCCGGCGGTGGCCCAGTGGCTGACCGGTTTGCTGGGAGTTCTTGTCCAGAACGATCTCGGGGTCTATCCGAGCTACGCCTTCGGGCGAATTCGACCCGATGGCTGGCTGTGGTATTTCCCCACCCTCTTGCTGGTCAAGACCCCCTGGGTGCTCCTGATTCTCGCTCTTGGGGCGTTGGTTTGGCGGCTTCGCGCCGGGCGGTCAGCGGACGAGCTCCGGGGCGACTGGCGGATCGCTGGGCTCATCGCCACGACCCTGGGGGTCTACCTGGCGGCGGCGGCCGGCAGCAGTTACAACATCGGCATTCGACACTTGCTGCCGATCCTGCCCCTGCTCTACCTGCCGCTGGTGGGATTCCTCGGGCGGAGGCGCCGTTGGGCGACGGCGGTCGTCGCCCTGCTGGCTTGCGAGCTGGTGGTGTTGGCCCCCTTCTGGCTCGGTGCCACCAACACCTGGTGGCTGGGAGAGCGCAATCCCACCCGCCTGGCCTTTTCGGCGAGCAATCTGGACTACCGACTCAACCTCGCCGAGCTCGGCCGCGAGGCCGATCGGCGAGCCCTCGGTGAGCTGCGAGTGGTGCACCCCGGCCTCGAGGCGAAGGTGCTCGCGGCCTATGCTCCCCAAGCCCGCTTGCTGCGGCCGGCGGCGCGCCTCGAGCCGGGCTGGTACGCGGTCAACGTCCTCGCCGAGCAGCTCGTGCCGGCCCTGCTCGATTCGAGCCCGGCGGATCGGCCCGCCCTGCGCCGGGAAGCGCTTCGTTGGCAGCCGGTGCTCGCGGCCCTCGCCGCGGGCGAGGACCACGGCACCCTCGCGGCCACCTATCGATTGTTCCGTCTGCCCGCGGCGGTGCCGCTGGCCGCTGATCTGGAGCCTGCGAAGGTAGGCGAGTAGCCTCTCGCCCCAAGGGCCCGGCTCAGTCGTCGGCGAGAAACTCGACGGCGCCGCTGTCGAGGTCATACTCGGCGCCGACGATGACCAGGTCCGCCGGCTCGCTGCCGCCGAAGTGGCTGCGCAGGCGTTCGACCTGATGCTCGACGTTGGCCCGCACGGCGGCGGTCGGATCTGCCGTCCGTCGGCCCAATCCGCTGCGGATCTCAGCGACCAGGGCGGCGAGATCGCGGCTCGCCGGTGGCGCTTCGGCGAGGGCCGCCGAGACGGCCCCACAGCGGCTGTGGCCCAGCACCACCACCAGCCGGGCGCCGAGGGCGCCGAGGGCGAACTCGACGCTGCCGAGGGCGGCGGAGGTCACCAGGTTGCCGGCGATGCGGATGACGAAGAGGTCGCCCAAGCCCTGGTCGAAGATGATTTCCGGGGGACCCCGGGAGTCGGCACAGCCGACGATGACGGCGAATGGCTGCTGACCCGACGCGACTTCTCGGCGCCGCGGACCGTGGTCCCTGGCCGTGGCCTCGACCGGCGAGGAGCAATAGCGCCGGTTGCCGGCGCGCAGACGTTCGATGGCGGCGTCAGGAGCGATCATGGGCGCGGATTCTGCCACAGGATCGCTCCCGACACTCGACCCACGCTACTTGCGGCCCAGCATGGCGCCGATGGCACCGCCGGCAAGGCCGACGCGCACCACCGAGATCACCAAATCGACCACGATCGGAGCGAAGTTGGCGCCCATGGCGCCGATCTGAATCATGCCGAAGGCGATGGTGACCAGGCCACCGACGATGGCGCCGCCCTTGAAGCCGCCGGCGAAGGTACTGATCGAGGCCCATTGAACGAAGATGAAGGTGAGCAGGGCGGCCATGGCGAGCTCGCCGAGGAAGATAGCCCACAGAATGGGCTCATCGAGGGTCTCGATGCCCTGACCGGCGAAGTAGTCCGCCAGCGCCATGCCGTAGACCAGGAATCCGAGGACAAACAGCACCAGTGCACCGACGATCGTCGCCAACAACGTTCGTTGAGACATAGTTCCCTCCACAAGCAATGATTGGATGCCCCATCCTAGCAAGGAGCATCCCGTGAGCCGATGCCGGTCTGCTCTCAAGTCTGAGAACGGCCCTCTCGGGATCGAGAGAGGTAGCCGCCCGCGGAGTCGACGGGAACTCTCGTCGACGCCGGGCAAATGGCTGTTGCAGAGTCCTTTACGGACTCCCTTCGGAGCTCCCCCGGAATGGCATGGGGATTGCCCCTTCAGGTTCCCGACGCCGGCCTTTTGCTGGTGTCGAGCTCTTGAAGGAGACTCGCCATGGCTGCTCGATCGTGTCTGCTTGCACTCCTCGTCTTGCTCGTCGTTGGGTTCATTGGCTCACCGGTGGCGGCGGGGCGGCTCCTCCTCGACAACGGAAGCTTCGACTCGGGGGTCAGCGGCTGGACCGGCATCGGGGGAGATCCCTTCTCTTGGTCGGCCTTCGACGCCCAAGGTCAAGTGGCTTCCGGCTCGGTCCGGATTCCGAGCGGTGGCCAGAACGGAATTCCCACCGGGGTCTTCCAGTGCGTCACGCTGATCAGCCCTGGGGATGTCTTCGATCTGACCGCCGAGACCTGGGCGCCGACCGGCGTGGCCTTTGGAGACGACGTCTATGTCGCCATGAACTTTTTCCCGGATACGGCCTGTGGCCAGCTCGGCGGCAACCCGCTCGACAGCGGCGTCAGTCTGGGATTCCGCGGCACCCCCGGTCAGTGGCATGAGCAATCGCTGCGCGCCACGGCGCCGCCGGGATCCCGGTCCCTACGGGTCGATCTCAATGTCCTGCAGCAGAACGGCGTCGCCTTCGATGGCCACTTCGACAACCTCCAGCTGCAGTTCTCGAGCTGTATCGAGAGTGCGACCGCCAAGTGCCTCAACGGCGGGCGCTTCCGCGTCGAGGCGAGCTGGCGCAAGCCCGACGACAGCACCGGCCAGGCGCGGGTCGAGCGGCTCACCGACGACACCGCCTACCTGTGGTTCTTCGATCCCGACAACGTCGAGGCGGTGATCAAGGTCAACGACGCCTGCGTGGCGCCATTCAATCGCTACTGGGTGTTCGCCTCGGGTCTCACCAACCTCGAGGTCTCACTGACCGTAACCGATACTCTGCGCGACTTCACCTGGTTCCGCGTCACCACCCTCGACCAACCCTTCCCACCGATCCTCGACACCGGCGCCTTCCCGACCTGCCCTTAGCGGCTTGCGAGAAGGAGTTTGTCCACCTTGCCCTCGAGATTCTGCTGGAAGAGCCGGGGGCGTTCGTCGGCGAAGCGCACGGCGCGGGCGAAATGCCGGTTGGCCTTCTTCTCGTCGCCGCGCACCAGAGCGATGCGGCCACGCAGCAAGTGGATCTCCGAGATGCGCTTTTCGATCCGGCCGGCGCGCTCGAGGAGGCGATCGGCAGTGTCGAGATCGGCGGCCGCAAAGTGCTCGCGGGCGCGATCCAGCAGGTAGAAGGGGTTGCGCGTCTTGAGCTCGAGGACGCGGGCGGTGGTCGCCCGCGCCTCGGCGGTGCGGCCGGCGACCCGGTAGAGGCCGGAGAGGTTCTCGATCGCCGGCAGGAACTCCGGATCTTGCTGCAGGGCCTTCTCGACCAGGGCGATGGCTTCGACGGTGCGGCCGTGCCGTTGGGCCAGCAAGGCGAGGTTGTTCCAGCCCTCGATGAGGGTCGGATCGAGGGCCAGGGCGCGCCGGAAGAGGGGCTCTGCGGCCGCCAGGTCGCCGGTCAGCATGGCTTCGGCGGCCACCGCGTTGTAGTAGTGAGCCGCTCCGCGGTCGTCGGAGATGATGCGCATATTGCGGTAGGACTTCTCGCGGCCGGGATAGAAGTCGACGGTCTCGAGCCGGCCGTCGAGGGTGACTCCGCCGACGACATGGGTCGAGCGCACCACCGACTCGCCCACCCGGTGGAAGGTCTCGAAGTCTTCGACCTCGACGAAGTAGGCCCGAATGCCGGCGCTGCGCGCCATGGCGACGAACAGGTTGACCAACGACAGGCAGTTGCCGCGACCGTGCTCGAAGGCCTCGGCCGCGGTGAAGGTCGGGTGGCTGGCGTACTCGAAGCCGAGACCGTGCTTCTTGGAGAAGATGCGGTCGACGACGCGCTCCAGGCGCCTGAGCTGGGTGCCCGGGGCACGCGCGATCACCAGGGTCGCCTCTTCGATGGCGGGGTTGGCGGCGAAGGGCCTCGGCTGGTCGTCCGAAGGGGTGGCCTGGGCGGTGACGGCAGAGGCCGCCAGGAGTAGCGAGAGGAGGATCGGGGGAGTGCGGTGACGAAGGTTCATGGCAGTCTCCTCGAGGAATTCATATTCCTGACTTACGTTTGGCGTCGCGCTGGGTTGCCGGGCCTCTTTCTTCCCTTGCGCGAATCCGGTAACCTCGCAGCACTAGGACTGCTAAACCTCGCGTTACGAGGGCGATGCCTCGCTCTCGGCCGCAATTGCCCAGGAGGATTGCAATGAATTACCGGATCGACGAGATCGAGGGGATTGGCCCGAAGTACGCTGCCAAGCTGAAGCCGGCCGGAATCAAGAACACCAAGGACTTCTTGAAGCATTGCGCCGATCGCAAGGGGCGCAAGAAGGTCAGTGGCGAGACCGGCATCAGCGAGAAGCTGTTGCTCGAATGGGCCAACATGGCCGACTTGATGCGGATCAACGGCATCGGCCGCCAGTTCGCCGAGCTACTCGAAGCCGCCGGCGTCGACACGGTCAAGGAGCTGCGCAATCGCAAGCCCGCCAACCTCGCCGCCAAGATGGCCGAGACGCGCGAGAAGACCAAAGTCGCCAAGGTCGCGCCGCCGGAGTCGAAGGTCGAGGACTGGGTGCAGCAGGCCAAGAGCCTGACCCCGATGATCAGTCACTGAGACCGACCGATCGGGTCCTTCGAAAGCCCTCCCGCGGGAGGGCTTTTCTGATTTTGGAGGGCGTTGGGACGGCCGCCGCGGGCGCCGTCAGGTCACCCGCGCCTTGCGGATGACGCGCTCGAAGGTGCCCGGCAGGAAGCGCTTGAGATGCACCGCCCAGCGCTCGCGCCCACCGATCAGCACTTCGCTCTTCTCGCCCTCGATGGCGCGCAGGATCTCGGCGGCGCAGGCTTCCGGGGCCATGCCATTGGCCTGGGCGCGATCGAGGGTGCCCTGGGGGCTGCCGTCGCCGGTGAGGGCGTTGTGGGACACGCGAGTGCGGATGAAGCCCGGGCAGATGATGGTCACTCGCAGCCCCTGGTCCCAGACCTCGGCGCGCAGCGAGTCGAAGAAGCCGTGAAGGGCGTGCTTGGCAGCGGCGTAGGAGGAGCGCAGCGGCGTGCCGATCTTGCCCACCAGGCTGCTGACCACGACGAAGTGTCCCCGACCGCGCTCGAGCATCGCCGGCAGCAGCGCCTTGGTCAGGGCGACGGTGCCGAAGTAGTTGACTTCGAAGAGCTTGCGGTCGACCTCCTCGCGGGTGTCCTGGGCGAGAGCGCGCTGGGAGACTCCACCGCAGTGGACCACGATGTCCACCGGCCCGTCGGCGAGAACTTCCTCGGCGGCCCGGCGGATGCCGTCGCCGTCGGCCAAATCGACGGCCACGACTTGGTGGTGCGGCGAGCCCTCGCAGCGGTCGCGGACCTGCTCGAGCACTTCGGCCCGCCGGGCGGAGAGGACGAGCCGGGCGCCGCGCCGGCTCGCCGCCAGAGCCAGGGCTTCGCCGATGCCGGAAGAGGCTCCGGTGATCCACATCTTTCGACCGTCGAGCTGCATGACCGGATTCTAGCGGTTGTCCGATTCCTGGCCGAGGGAGTCCTGCCGACCGAGGTCTTCGACCAAGCGAAAGCGTTCGCAGACTAGAATCATCTTGGGATCGAAGCCACCGCTGCGCTCGAAGTAGGCCTGGTGGTTGCGCTGCCACCCTGCCAGGTCTTCGTCTTCGCCCTCGGCGAGAGCGAAATCCACTTCGACGTCACAGAACCGAACTCGGTCGACGGACTCCGTTTCGAGCACCAGAGCCGGACGGCCGTCCCAGTCGAGGGCGATGTCCCGGCGTCCGACGACGGGCATGGCCTCTGCTTCGGACTCGAAGCTCTGGAGAGCATCGCAGGTCGCCGTTTTCTTGCCCTGTCGCACCAGCTCGATCAGCCCGTCACAAAGCTCTCGACTGTCACCGAAGGTGAAGGTCGTGGCATTCGGATAGCGCCTGAGGACGGCGTTCAGGTCTTGCGACATTGGGTTCCTCCGCTCGAGGGAAGCTCCTTCAGTCTAGCGTGTCGCAGCCGGGCAAGGTCACCATGTCCGAGGCGTATGGCTCGGGCGCAGGACGTCCGCGGGAATTCGATTGCCCGTTCGTTGCCGCTCCTGGTAGCTTGGGGCCGACTGCAATGCGAAAGATTCAGGGGTGGGAGGGATCGTGAAGCTGCCTTCGAACGGGCAAGACGCCAGCGCCGCCAGCGGACGTTGGGATCGCCGCAAATTTCTGACCACCTCGGGCTTGGCCCTGTCGCACCTCGCCTGGAGTGGCTGTACCAGCAGCCGCGCGGAACGCTCGCCGATCGAAGAGGTGGTGGTGGTCGGCGCCGGCATCGCCGGCTTGACGGCCGCTTACCGATTGCTCCAGGCCGGCGTTCCGGTGCGCATCCTCGAGGCCCAAGAGCGGGTCGGGGGGCGCATCTGGACCTTGCGAGAGCAGTTTGCGGAGGGGCAGTTCGTCGAGCTCGGAGGGGATCGCATCGATTCCGGGAGCCTGCGGGTGGCGGCGTTGTGCCGGGCCCTCGGTCTCGAGCTCGAAGATCTCTGGCAGGATGGCCCCCACCTGCGACCGTCCTTCCTCTTCGGCGGTGCGCGCCGCGGCGAGGCCGAGATCCTGCGCAGCCTCGGCAGCATCGCCGAGCGATTGACCTCGGACCGCTCCCTGATCTTGCCCTACGGGACGCCCAGCTATCGCAATCCCGGCGGCAGCTTTCTGGATCGGCTCAGCCTCGAGCAGTGGCTCGAGCTGGCCGGCGCCGAGGGCTGGATTCGGGATCTGCTGGCGGTGGCCTACGGTGCCGAGGGCGGCCGTGGACCTGGAGAGCAGTCGGCCCTCAATCTGGTGACGCGGCTGGAGCCCGGCGGCCAGAACCTGCGACTGCTCGGGCGCCGCGACGGGCGCTTCCGGGTGCGGGGCGGCAACGACCGCCTGATCGCCGCCCTGGCGGCTCGTCTCGGAGGCCGCATCGCGACCGGAACGGTGCTCGAAGCGGTACGCCGCCGGGCCGACGGCAGCCTCGCTTTGAGCGTTCGGCAGGGAGCCTCGGTGCGAGTGGTGTCGGCGCCCTATGCCATCGTCACCTTGCCCTTCAGCACCCTGCGCCGGGTCGAGCTCGACGTCGACCTGCCGCCGGTGAAGCAACGGGCGATCGACGAGCTGGCTTACGGCGATCACGCCCGGCTGGTTCTCGGCTTCGGCCAGCGGACCTGGCGCCAACAGGGCCTCAACGGCGCGCTGTGGAGCGACCGGCCGCGCCAGCGGGTCGCCGAAGCCTCCCGCGGCCAGGCCGGCCGCGCCGGAATCTTGACCCCGGACGCCTGGGGCGCCGGCCGGCGCCAGGTAGTGGCGGGCCCGGTGGCGACCCGGGCCGACGCCGCGCTGCGCCAGTGGGCGCCGCTGTTCGGCGATCTGGCGGCGGCCCATCGACCCCCCGCCGTGCGCTTCGACTGGCAGTCCTTCGAGTGGAGCCAGGGGAGCGTGAGCTGCTATGCCCCGGGCCAGTGGACCATCTTCGGAGGTTCCGAAGGCGAGCGCCACGGTCGCTTGTTGTTCGCCGGCGAGCACTGCTCCCGCATCGCCCCGGGCAGCATCGAGGGCGGCTGTGAGACCGGTTGGGCCGCAGCCGAGGCGCTGCTGGTGGACTTCGGTCTGCTGGCGCCGCCGCGTCGCCGGGGCGCCTGATCTCGATGCGGCGCTGGCTGGCTCGTCTGGCCTTCTCGCTGCTGGCCCTGGCCGCTGTCTACCTGGGAGCAGCCAACTACTTTCTGAGCTCCGATTGGGGCCGTAGCCAAGTCAACCGGCGTCCCGAGAAGCTCACCCTCGAGTGGCAGCGGGCCCGGACCTTCCTACCCGGCGTCATCCATCTCGAGGCGGTTCGCGTCGCCGGCCATTCGCGGGCCGTCGACTGGTCGATGACCGCCGACGAGGCCTCCCTGCGCATCGGTCTGCTGGGTCTGGTGCGAAAGCACTTCGTGGTTCATCGCCTGGACGCAGCGGGAGTCGAGGTCGAGATCGATCGTCGCCCGCCGGCGGCCGCCGGAGAGGTGGCAGCCGCCTCGTCCGTGCCGCGGCGTCGGCCCTGGACCCTGCGTTTCGCCGACGTCGCCCTCGGCGAGCTGCGCCGGGCGCGCTACGGCGAGCTGCTGCTCGATGGCGCGGAGACTCGCGGCGAGGTCGAAGGTGCTTTCACCCTGGCCCTGCGTCGCACGGTCGAGATTTCGTCGTCGCGCCTGCGCTGGCAGGGCTCTCGCCTGTCCTGGAAGGGCGAGCCCTGGCTCGAAGACCTGAAGGTCGACAGCGAGGTCTCTCTCGGTCCCTACGAGCCGCGGGAGCATCGCGGTAAGGCGGCACTGGCCTTTCTCGCCGGTCGCCTGCAGGCTGCCGGTGAGCTGCCCCTGGAGAAGCTCGCCGAGGGTGACCAGCAGGGGGCGGATCGACACCTCCAGGGAATCGGCGAGCTGGCGGCGCTGCTGCAGGTCGAGGGCGGCGAGCTGCGCCCCGAGAGCCGGGTCGAGGTGGCGGTCGATCGCTTCGAGGTCGACGCCGGCGGCGGTAGCCTGGCGGCGGACGTCGCGGCGGTGCTCGAGGTCGAAGCCCGGGACGGTGGAGATCGCATGGCCCTGGGCATCGTCGGGGGCGGCCTCACCTTTCACCGCCAGGGCGCCGCCGAGCCTGTGCTGGCCGCCTCGTCGGCGCGCCTGGCGATGACCTCTTCCGATCTCACCCTGGCGAGCGGAGTTCGCGGTTTGGTGGACGAGGTCAAGCGCTTCCGCCGCGCTCGGCGGGAGGCCGGAGCTGGGACCGAGCAGATCATCGAGGTGGCGGCGCGGGATGTCTCCGTCGCAGCGTCCGACAGTTTGATCGCCTCCCTCGATCGGCTGCGGGGCGAGGTCGACTTGACCGCCTTGGCGGCGCGCCGAGTGGTGGCGCGTCGGGTGCGCGGTCGCGGCGCCCATCTGCGCTGGGCCGGCGGTGCCGAGCGCGGTCCGCGACCGCGTCGCGGCCAGGGTTGGAGTCTCGAGCTCGCCGATGTCGCCCTCGATCAGGTGCCGGAGCTCTCCCTCGGTCCCTTCCGGCTGCAGGGACTGGCCCGGGTGGCGAGCCAGCGGGTGGCCTTCGCCCCGGGGCGTCAGATCGACCTCGAAGGGGTCTCCTTGACCACCGCCGACGGGGTCCTGCTGGCGTCGGGCGATCCCGTGGCTGAGGCTCTCGACCTCGAGGCGAGCGGCGACTTCGGTCCTTTCCGCTTCGGCGAAGACCCCTTTCGGGCCCTCTCCGGCCGCGTCCAGGTGTCGGGCGAGGCCGGTTCTCTCGGCTTTCTGCGCTATTTCATGAAGGCGGCTCCCTGGCTCGACGTCCAGGGTTCCGGCAAGCTGCAGGCGGATTTGCTGCTCGCCCGCGGGCGCCTGGCGCCGGGTGGCCAGCTCGCGGTCGAGGTGCCGGCCATCGAAGCCGACTTCTTGGACTATCGGGCGCGCGGCCGAGCCACCGTTCGCGGCGTCGTCGAGGAGGCCTATGGCGGGGCGCGGGCGGATGTCTTCGTGAAACTCGACGATTTCTCCCTGGCGGCCCTGGCGACGCCCGACCAGCCCTACATCGAGGGCAAGGGCTTCCACCTCACGGCGACGTCCGAAGCCCTCGACCTGCGCCGGCCCTTCGGGGACCTCGAAGCGGTGGTCGACATTCCCGAGTCGGATGTGCCGGATCTGCGGGTCTACAACGCTTACCTTCCGGCCAGGTCGCAGGTCGAGATCCTCTCCGGCGCCGGTCGGCTGCGGGGTTTCTTCGAGCTCTCGGCGCGTGACGACTCGGGCCTCGGGCGGATCGACCTCACCTCCGACGCGATGCGCGTTCGCTTTCTCGATCACACCCTCGGCGGGGGCCTTTACCTCAAGGCGCGCCTGGAGAGCGAAGATTTGCGGCGGCGCCGCTTCGACCTCGATCGCAGTCGCCTCGAGCTGCGCGATGTCACCCTCGATGACGCCGCCGAGGGCGCCGGCGCGGACTGGTGGGTTCGGCTCGAGCTGCTCGATGGCGAGCTCTCCTGGAACAAGCCTCTGACCCTCGAGAGCGACGCCCGGCTGGCGATGAAGGACACCGGCTTCCTGCTCACCCTGTTCGCCGACAAGAAGCGCTTTCTGCACTGGTTCGATCGCGTCCTCGATATCGAGGACGTGACCGGTGAAGGGCGGGTCGAGCTCGGCGATCGCTCTCTGGAGATCGATCCCATGAACTTTGCCGCCAAGCACCTCGACCTGCGCACTCGATTGCGCTTCGACGAGGGCGGCAAGCTGGGCTATCTCTACGTCAAGCTGCGGGGACTGTCGGCGGGCCTCGAGCTCGACGACAAAGAGCGCGATTTTCGTCTGCTGCGGCCCAAGCGTTGGTACGAGAGCCGACCGGCCTTTCCGGACTGAGGCCCCTGTTCGGCGGTCCGTCTGGCGGTTCGCAGTGACCCCTACTTGAGGCGGATCACCAGCTCGAGACCGTCGTCTTCGATCTTGACCCGGTCGCGCTCGATGGCGACGACGCGGAAGCCGGAGATGCTCTCACCGAGGCCGATGATCTGGCCGTTGAGGACCGCTGCCGGCTGGACTTCAGACCAGGCGATGCCGTCGAGGCGCAAGGTGCCACCGCCGGGCAGGGGAGCCTCCTTGAGGTGGGCCACGGTGGCGGTGGTATCGCCGCCCGGGTCGGAAGCTGCCGGATCGGAAGTTGCCGGCGCGGCGGTAGCCGGCACCGTCGCCGCGGGAACGTCGCGAGTCGCGGCGGCGGGGGGCCGAGGCGCCGTCGGGCGGGCGGGGGCGGTGGAGTCCGCCAGCTCTTGCGGTCGGGAAGCTACCGGCGGCTGGTTCTGGTTTGGCGCCGGGGTCGAGTCGGCGCGAGGATCGCTGGCGGGCGCCTGGTCGACCGCCGGCGGCGGCTGGCTGCGGGTCGAGCGGCGGCTCGGTGGTGCGGGGGTTGCGCCGGCCGGCGGGGCGCCCGCGGCAGGGGCTGCGACCGGTGCGCCGGTCGCAGCCGGTGGGGCGCTTGCGGAGAAGGTCGGTTCGGCCGGCGCGGCCGCCGGCGCTGGGGCATCGGCCGCGGCCTCGGTGGTCCTCTCGGAGGAAGCGAGGCGGGCGCCAAGGGCGACCAGCAGGAAGGCGGCGGCGAGGGCGCCGGCGCCGACCAGAGCCCACAGCCACGGGCGCGCCTGGCGCGCCTCGGTGACGATCGGGTAGGGCCGGCCGCTCTCGAGGGCATCGCGGCGGGCGGCGTCGACCTTGGCCTTCTTGAGGGCCTCGTTGATCAGGCTCATGAGGGCTTTCCTTCGAGCTCACGGACGGCCCGGCCGACGTGACGCCAGCGCAGGTGGTCCTGACCGGTGACGTATCCGCACAGCAGGGTCTTGTCGCAGACGGCGTTGATCAGCCGCGGAATGCCCCGGGAGTAGCGATGCACCCGCCGCAGGGCCCAACGGCTGAAGGTCGCACGCGAGTTGCCGCCGGCGATATGGACCCGGTAGCGGATGTACTCGCCGGTCTCCTCCAGGTTGAGGGGCGACAGGTGGTAGCGCACCGTGATGCGTTGGCGGAGCTGCCGTAGGCGGCGGTCGTCGAGCACCTCGCGCAGCTCCGGTTGGCCGATCAGTACGATCTGCAGCAGCTTGCGTTGGTCGGTTTCGAGATTCGACAGCAGGCGGATCTGCTCGAGCAGCTCGCGGCTGAGGTCCTGGGCTTCGTCGATGATCAAGACGACATCGTGGCCGCTCGCCACCTGCTCGAGGAGGAAGCTATTGAGGGCTTCGAGGCAGGCGACGCGATCGATGCGACCCACCGGCATGCCGAGCTCGCGCAGGATGGTGCGCAGCAGCTGGTTGCTGGTCATCACCGGATTGAGCACCAGGGCGGTGCGGAAGGACGGCCCGAGCTCCTCGAGGAGGGCACGACAGAGGGTCGTCTTGCCGGCACCGACCTCGCCGGTGAGCTGAATGAATCCCTTGCGCTCGCGAATTCCGAACAACAGGTGATTGTAGGCTTCGCGATGGCGATCGCTGAAGAACAGAAAACGTGGGTCGGGGGTGATGTTGAAGGGCGCTTCGCGAAATCCGTAGAACTCGTTGTACATCGCGCGGCCACCTCACTCGCCGCGGCCCGGGCTGGCGGCGACGACTTCGATCCTTTCGAACTGTAGCACGCGGGGCCTTGGTGCTCGCTGGCATGGCGAGAGGCCGCCCGGTGCCGATGAGCACTTCGGGCTAGAGTAGACCGTCGGGTCGGCGCTTGATGCCGGCCCGGGCATTGCGGCTGGATCCGCGGAGGAAGCGAGGCACGATGGCGAGTCACGATCTGATCCCCAGCCGAGCGATGGATCGCTCGATCAACATCTGGCGCTTCGGGCACTGGGGGCGCCCGCTTCTGGTCTTTCCCTCGGCCGCCGGCATGGCCCATGAGTGGCGAGCCCACGGCATGGTCGACACCCTCGGATCGCTGGTCGGCGGTGGCAAGCTCAAGCTCTACTGCACCGAGAGCAACGTCGCCGAGGCCTGGACCCGCAAGGACCATTCGCCGGAGTGGCGGATTCGTCGCCACATGGCCTTCGAGCGCTACGTGCTCGACGATCTGGTGCCCTTCATCCGCGCCGACTGTCGCAGCCCGAAAATCCGAATCGGAGTGACCGGCTGCAGCCTCGGAGCCTTCTACGCGGCACTCTTCGCGCTCAAGTTCCCGGAAGTCTTCGACTACGCCCTCTGCATGAGCGGACGCTACGAGGCGCGCAACTTCACCGATGGCTTCTCGAACCTCGATGTCTACTTCAACAACCCGCTGGCCTTCGTGCCGAGCCTCGAGGGCGAGGACCTCGAGCGGGTGCGCCGGCACACCCATCTGACGCTGGTCTGCGGCCAGGGCAAGTGGGAGGAAGGCTGTATCGAGGAGACCCAGGCGATGGGCAGCCTGCTCGAGGCCAAAGGCATTTCCCATTTCCGCGATATCTGGGGCCACGACGTGTCCCACGATTGGGAGTGGTGGCAGCGTCAGGCGCGCCACCACCTCGGCCAGAGGTACGGCGCATGAGGCTCGATGGCCGGGTTCTCGGAGTCGTGTTGGGGGCGGTGTTTGCGAGCCTCGTCGGCGCGTCGCCGGAGGCGGCCGAAGGGGACGTCGCGGCGGGTCCGGTGCTGGTCGAGCTGTTCACCTCCCAGGGCTGCTCGAGCTGCCCCCCGGCGGATCGCTTGCTGCGCCAGCTGGCTGCCGATCCGGACCTCGCCGCCCGCCTCGTGCCGCTCGCCTTCCATGTCGACTACTGGAACGATCTCGGCTGGCGGGATCCCTTCTCGAAGCGCCGCTGGACCGAGCGCCAGGTGGCCTACGACGGCAGCCTCGGGGTCGGTACCCTCTACACCCCTCAACTGGTGGTGGCGGGCCGGGAGCATGTCGTCGGCTCCCATGAAGGCGAGGTGCGACGGGCCCTCGAGGAGGCCCTCGCACGGCCCGCCGTCGGGCGACTGGAGGCCCGTCTGGAGAGCGGTACGGGTCACGCCAGGGTCACCCTGGAACGGCCCCTCGAAGCGGCGGCGGAGCTTTGGCTGGCGGAGATCGAAAGCGGCTTCGCGACCGACGTTCCGCGTGGTGAGAACGCCGACCGCCAGTTGCGCAACGACTACGTGGTGCGGCACCTCGAGCGCCTGGCGGTTCTGTCGGCGGGGCAGACCGAGCTGGCCGCGACCTTTGCGATGAAGGCCGATGCGGAAGGGCAAGCGGTGGTTTTCCTGCAGCAGCGTGGCCATGGCCCGGTGTGGCTGACGGCGGGACCATTGCGGCCCTGAAGGAGGCCCTCGAACCGGCCATCGGGCGTTGCGGGCCCGGCCGACGGGAAGCTCGGCAGGCCGGGTCCGCCGCTACTTGGAATCGGCAAACCTGAAGTTGGTTGTCCCGTCCTTGGTGGGTTGGCTCACCTTACAAGTGAACTGAGGAAATCAAGGGGAGGCCCCGGGCGTCGAGCCCGGGATCATCCCTGGGAACTCAGGGGGCGGGGTTGGATCGGCCGGGTGGACACCCGGTTTCTGGATGAGGCCCCCTCGGTCCGCCGGGCGCAAGCCCGGCCCCGAGGGGAAGGTGCGTCCGCCGGTTGCTCGAACCCTTTGGTCCCCTGTCCCTCGAAGCATCGGCCGCGTTGGTGCTCCGTTCGGCCACGGAGTCCGCGGCGTGGCCGTTGCTTATTTTTTTGTCTCGGGTTCGGGGAACAGCTCCGCCTCGAGCTCCACGCCCAGCCCATCAGCGAGACGGTTGACGAAGGCGTAGTAGCCGGTGACCTGATTGATGTCGAGGATCGCCGTGTCCGAGAAGCCGTTGCTGCGCAGGGCTTCGACATCGCGCCGCCGCATCGCCCAGGGCTCGACGGTGAGTCGCACCGCGTAGTCGAGCATGGCGCGATCGGCCGGGCTCAGCTCCGCCTGGCGGTAGTCCTTCTTAAGGGTTTCGACCAAGACCTCGTCGTCGGTGAGTTCGAGGAGCCCCGCTCCGTGGTGGGCAATTCAATAGCGACAGCGATTGGCGGCCGAGACCACCACCGCGATCATCTCCCGTTGCGTGCGGCTGAGCGGTGAGCGTCCGCGCATCACCGTGCGATAGAGCTCGAAGTGGGCCGCCAGGGAGGCGGGATTGAGGCTGTGGATCTTGAGGATGTTGTCGACTCCGCCGTGGGGGCCGACGAGGCGTTCGTAGAGCCGCTGCAGGCGGCCGTCGGCACGGTCTTCGTCGATCACCTCGATCCAGGCCATGTCAGGCCCTTTCCCTGCCGCCGGCGAGGCGCGGCAAGACGGTGAGCGCGAGGGCGGCGGCCAGCAGGCTGCCGACCACCACCGCGCCGCCGAAGCGTTGCGTCGGCGGAAAGCTCGAAGCGAAGAAGATCGAGAAGCCGATGGCGACGATGGCGGTGGCACTGACCACCGCGGTGGCGGTCTCCTGAAGGGCCTGTCGCCAGGCGGCGGCGGGAGCTCGACCGGCGTGGCGGGCGCGGCGCGCCGCCGCGGCGAGGTGGATCATCGAATCGACGCCGAGGGCGAGAGCGATCGTCGGGGCGGTCGACGAAATGATGTCGAGGGGACGCCCGAGGAGGCCGAAGGTGCCGACCACGGCGAGCGGTACCCAGGGGAGGCAGAACACCAGGGCCGCCGTGCTGCGACCGTTGCGACTGACCGCGAAGGCGATGCCTGCGAACAGCAGCCAAAGGAGCAGCAGGCCGCGCAGCAAGCTGGAGCGCACCAGGCTGCCGAGGCGATCCTGGAGATCGTAGAGGCCGCCGACGAGCTCGACATCGAGGCCCTGCTCGGAGATCCCTCGGGTGAGGCGGTCGATCACCGCTCGGCGGTTCTCCCGGCGTTCTTCCTCGTGCATGCGCAGGAAGAATTGAGCGCGATCGCGATCGGCGGTGATGAAGGACAGGGCGACCCGCTGATAGGAGTCCTGCGACAGCAGATCGAGCAGCGACGACGGTGGCAGGAGGGCGGCAAAGGGCGAGGTCTCCTTGGCCTCGGCGACCAGCGCCGCGGCGCTCAGCACGGCGCCGGTGGCGGCATCGTCCTCGAGAGCTTGCTGGGCGGCGGCGAGCTGGGCGATGCCTTCCGAAGTGTCGAGGCGCTCTCCCGAGGGCAGGCCGACGACCAGTGACAGGGGGCTCGAGCCGCCATCGCGGTCGATCGCCGCGAGGCCCTCGTGAAGCGGTGATCCATCCTGGAAGTAGGACAGCAGATCGGGATCCGTCTGCACTCGGAGGATGCCGAGGGCGAGCAAGGCACAGAGGCCGAGGGTGACCCCCGCCGCCAGCGGACGGCGCGGCAGCCAGCCCTGGCGACCAGCGCTGCTGGCGGCGCGGGCCGAAGCCAGAAAGGGTGGAAACAGGAGGTAAGCGGCGGCGATCGCGAGGAGCGCTCCGATCACTCCGGCGACTCCCAGCTCGCGCAGCGGCTTGGCCGACGCCGTGGTCAGACTGGCGAAGCCCAGCAGGGTGGTGGCCATGCACCAGAAAGAGGCGGTGAAAACGCTGCGTCGGGCCTGTTGGGCAGCAGTCGCGGGATCGCCTCCGAGGCTTCGCCAGCGGGCGGTGAGGAACACCGTGTGGGAGAGGGTCAGGACGAAGACCAGGGTGACCAGGTTGGCGGTCAGGATGCCGATCGGGACGCCGATCAGGGCGAGTACCAGGAGAGTCGCCGCGGCGGCCGCAGCGCAGCTCGTCAGAGTGCCGACCACTACCGGCAGGGAACGGAAGAGCAGCGCCAGGACGAGACCGAAGAGGGCGACGGCGGCGCTGCTGAAGATGCGCAGATCGCGGACCAGGGAACGGCGCACCTGCTCGACCACGAAGGGCACTCCGGAGAGTTGGCTGTGCAGGCCCTCGCTGGCGAAGCCGGCGACCGCCGCTTCGACCTGGCGAACGGTCTCACCGCCGGCCTGCGGCGTGAGCGACAGGACGATCAGGCTGGCGGAGTCGCCGCCGGGCATCAGAAGACGGCGCCAGAACGGGCTCTCGGGCAGGAGCTGGGGGCTGCGAGGACCGCGGGTGGCACTCTGCACGCCGGTGACCTCGGAGAGGGAGGCGAGCTCGGCGCTGAGGGCTTCGAGTCGCTCCAGGTGATCCTCATCGGCGAGGGAGCCGGCGGCTCGTACCAGGATCTGGTCGCCGGCCGGGAAGAGCTCCGCGATGCGACCTGCTTCGAGTAGCTGGGGGTCGTCGCTGGCGAAGAAGAAGTCACTCTCCACCCGCGGCGAGAGGTCGACCGTCCAGGCGACGGCGATGATGGTCAGGAGGGTTCCGACCAGGGCGAAAATCGCTGGCCGGTTCAGGATCGTCTCCGAGAGGTCATGGCAGCGATTCTAACCATGCCTTCGCGGGAGCGGTCCGGCGGCGGAAGCGATGGCCGCTCCGCCGCCCTGGGAGACTCAGTCGTTCAGGATGAACGAGACCTTCAGGTTGACGCGGTAGGCGGTGATCTTGCCGTTCTCGACGTCGACCTTCTCACCGTTGACCCAGGCGCCGGTGATACCGGAGAGGGTCTTGCTGGCGCGGGCGATGCCCTTCTCGATAGCGTCCTGGAAGCTGACGCTGGAGGTCGAAGAAATCTCGGTGACTTTGGCAATGCTCATCTGGTTGCTCCTTACTAAGGGAAATGGGCCTAAGAAAACTTGGGGCGATCGCCACCGGTGAGGGCGGCAGGCCAGAACCCGCCTTCGCCGATCGGCGTCGGTCTTGGATCGCGGGTGTCTTCAAGACTAAAGGACGACCTGAGCAAAGGCAATGCCAGCCCTCGCCTTGCTCAAATCCTTGGGTCGGACAGCGCGCTGCCGAGCCGGAGCCGAGGAAATTCTCCCGGCCCCGGGAGATTCTGCTACCTCGCTCACCCCAGGTAGCGGTCGAGGGTAAAGCTCTCGCCGTGATCCGGCGTGATCGTGTCGCAGTGGAAGCGCCGCCGCAGCTCGCGTCCGAGAGCCGCCGCCGGCTCCGGCTCGCCGTGGACCAGGAAGACAACCTTCGGTGGCCGCGGGGCGCTCGCCACCCACTCCAGCAGAGCTTCGCGATCGGCATGGCCGGACATGCCCTGGAGGGACAGCACCTGACAGCGCACGGCGACGTCGGAGCCGTGAATGCGGATGCTGCGATCGCCTTCGAGGAGGGCGCGGGCGCGGGTGCCATGGGCCTGGTAGCCGACCAAGGTGATCAGGTTCTTGGGGTCGCCGGCGAGGCGTTTGACATGGTGCAGGACGCGGCCCCCGGACAGCATGCCACTCGACGAGATGATGATGCGAGGACCCTTCATGCGGTTGAGCTGTTTCGATTCGGCGGTGGTGCGATGAAAGCTCACATCGCGCGGGAAGAGGCGCAAGCGGCCGTCTTCGAAGACCTCCGGATCGAGGTTGCGCTCGTTGAGGTGGTGGCCGTAGATGTTGGTTGCCTTGGTGGCCATCGGGCTGTCGATGTGGATCGGCACCTCCGGCAGGCGCCCCTCCTTCATCAGGCGGCGGAGCACCAGGGTCACCTGTTGCGAGCGCCCGACGGCGAATGCCGGGATGAGGACAATGCCGCCATTGCCGAGGCACTCGGAGAAGGGCTCGCCGATCTGCTCAAGGATCGACACCTGCGGGTGCGAGCGATCTCCGTAGGTCGACTCCATGATCAACACGTCGCACGCCGGGAGCGGCTCCGGATCCGGATGCAGGGGCATTTCGAAGCGGCCGACGTCGCCGCTGTAGACCAGCCGAAGCTCATCGTCGCCGCGGGAGATGACCGTTTCGATGAAGGCCGAGCCCAGGATGTGGCCGGCATTGTGAAAACGGGCCCGCAGGGGGCCGAGGTCGAGCCACTCGTCGAACAGCAGACGTCGCCGCAGGTCGAGGGCGGCGCGGGCGTCTTCCCGAGTGTAGAGAGGGAGCGCCGGCTTGTGCTTGCTGAAGCCCTTGCGATTGGCGTAGCGGGCGTCGTCTTCTTGGATCTTGGCCGAGTCGAGGAGCATCAGCTCGGCGAGCTCGTAGGCGGCCGGAGTGCAGTGCACCGGGGCCTCCAGGCCGAGCTTGACCAGCCGCGGCAGGAAGCCGACGTGGTCGATGTGAGTGTGGCTCAGCAGGACATGGTCGATCGAGGCCGGGGCGAAGGTCGGCGGCGCCCAGTTGCGCAGCCGCAGCTTCTTGCGGCCCTGGAACAGTCCGGCGTCGAGCAGAACGCGGGTCTGGTCGACATCGAGGAGGTGCTTCGAGCCGGTGACGGTGCCCGCGGCGCCGTGAAAGGTCAGACGGAGTCTCTCGCCGGTCATCGCGCCGGCTCAGCTCTGAAAAGCTTCGAGGGCTTCGTCCTCGGTCTTGTAGGTGTCGAGGAGGGGCAGGATGTCGCTCAGCTCGAGGACCCGCCAGACGCGGGAGGTTCCCTCGAGCACCTTGACCGCGACCCCTTGCTCTTGGGCGGAGCGATGGCTGGCGACGAGCTGACCGACACCGGCGCTGTCCAGGCGCGGCACCTCCCGCAGGTCGAGGAGGACCTTTCGGCAGCCCGATTCCACCAGCTCCTGGAGCTGGTCGCGCAACACGGAGTCGCCGTTGCCGGCCACGATGGGCCCGAGAAAAGAAACCACGGTCACGTCGTCGGTGACCCGTACCTCGGCTTGAGTCGTCATGAACAGAGCCTCGCGGTGAGCGGCGCCTAGGCCGCTTGTTCTCAGGGGGATACCGCCCTCGATCAGGGGCGGATCTTAGCACGAGGCAGG
>JBCCHV010000042.1 GCA_039028635.1 Acidobacteriota bacterium | reverse complement strand
CCCCCCCTGTCTTGGGTGCTAATGTTGGGGGACAGGCGCCCGGTCGTGGCGCCCGGCCCCCCGGGCGCCTCGACTCTTTTTTCGTAACGGTGCGATACCGAGGAGGGACTGGCTCCGTGAGCAAAGCGGAGTACTGGCAGCAGCTCGACCGAATCTTCCAGCGCGCCTGGGAGAGTCCCCCGGAGCGACGCGCAGAGGTGCTCGACGAGGCCTGCGGCGCCGACTCAGGGCTGCGCGCCGACGTCGAATCGCTGCTCGATTCGGCCGGCTCGCCCACCGGCTGGCTCGACGGCACCGCCGCCAGCCGCGCCCTCGACCTGCTGTCGACCGACCCCACCTTGCCGGTGGGCGCCGAAGTCGGCCAGTATCGCCTGCTCGCCCCCATCGGCCGAGGTGGCATGGGAGTCGTCTACCTCGCCGAACGCAGCGACGGCCAATACGCCCAGCGGGTCGCCCTCAAGGTGATCAAGCGCGGCATGGACACCGACCTCCTGCTCGCCCGCTTCCGCCGCGAGCGCCAGATCCTGGCCCAGCTCGATCATCCCGGCATCGCCAAGCTGCTCGATGGCGGCGCCACCACCGACGGCCGCCCCTACCTGGTGATGGAGTACATCGAGGGCGTTCCCATCGACGTCTTCGTGTCCTCCCGAGACCTCGACCTCGAGGCCCGCCTCGCGCTCTTTCTCGAGGTCTGCGATGCGGTGCGGTCGTCGCACCGCCAGTTGGTCATTCACCGCGACCTCAAGCCGAGCAACATCCTGGTCACCAGCGCCGGCCAGCCCAAGCTCCTCGACTTCGGAACGGCCAAGCTGCTCGCCGACGTCTCGTCCACCCAAACCGACCAGGAGACTCGCTTCCTGACTCCTGGCTACGCCAGCCCGGAACAGATCCGCGGCGGACCGGTCACCACCGCGACCGACGTCTTCGGCCTCGGGGTTCTGCTCTACGGGCTGCTGACCGATCGATCGCCTTTTCCGGCCGAGGGCAAGAGCTACCAGGAAGTCATCACCATGGTCTGCGAGCGGCAGCCGCCGCGGCCCAGCCAGGTGGCTCCTGAGAGCCGACGCAAGCGCCTGCGCGGCGACCTCGACGCCATCACCCTGTTCGCCCTCCGGAAGGAGCCACAGGCTCGCTACGAATCGGTCGCCACCCTGGTCGACGACCTCGAGCGCTTCCGCCAAGCACGGCCCGTCGCGGCTCGTTCCGGCACCTGGCGCTACCGCACCGCGAGGTTTCTCAGGCGCAATCGCCTGGCCGTCGGGGCCACCATCGTCGTGGCCTCCTTCATCCTCACCTTCCTAGGAGCCCTGGTCGCGGAGCAGCGCAAGACCGAGCGCGAGAAGGCCAAGGCCGAGGCCGTGACCGGCTACCTGCAGAGCCTGTTCGAGGGCCTCAATCCCTTCCAGGGAGAACCCCAGCCGGTCACTGCCCTCGAGATGCTCGATCGCGGTGTCCAGCGCATTGAGCTCGAGCTCGCCGAGCAACCGGCCATGCATCTCGAAATGCTCGCCGTCCTGGCGCAAATCTACGGCGATCTCGGACATCGTGATCAGCAGCGGCAGCTCGCCCACCGCGCCCTCGAGCTGATTCCGGCGGACGAAAGCACGGGGCGGGGGCGGTTCCTGCACCAGGTGGCGGAGGCCGAGCTCAGTGTCGGCAATGTCGCAGAGGCCAAGGCGGCCCTCGAAGAAGCCGACCAGGTCGGGCTATCTGAATCGAAAGAGAATCCTCTCCAGCTCGCCAAGGGCCTCTTGCTGAGGGCCCGTGCCGCTCGCCTCGAAGGCGACATCCTGGGAGCCAAGAGCCTCGGTATGGAAGCCCTCGAGACCCTGCGCTCGCTACGCCCTCAGGACCCCTCGAGCCTCGAATTGGCGCTGCTCGAGCTCGGCGCCACGTTGCTGCAGAGCGATGAGCAGTGGTCAGCTCGCGAGGTCATCGAAGAAGCCGTCGCCCGCATCCACCGGCGACTCGGCCCAGAGCATCCACGCACGATGGTCGCCACCGAAGCCCTCGGAACCGTGCTCTTCGACACCGGCGAGGCGCAGCGGGCCCAAGAGCTGATGGACCAGGTGCTCGCCAACCGCCGCCGCACTCTCGGCGAGAACCACCCGGAGGTGATCGCCAGCCTCTACAACCTCGGGGCCATGGCCTCTGCCCAAGGCCGCTTCGATACCGCCGAGCGGCTCCTCTCGGAAACCCTCGAGCGTATGACCGCGACCTACGAAGGTGAGCATCCACAGATGGTCTTCACGACGCTCTGGCTGGGCCGTGCCGCGCTCCATCGTGGGAACCCGGAGATCGCTCGCCAGCGCGCCGCGGAGGCCGGAGCGATGGCGACTCGGCTCTTTCCGGAAACCCACCCGGTGATCGTCAACGCTCTCCATCTCGAGGGACTCGCCGAGCGCCTCGCGGGCCGCGCGGCAGCGAGTCGCGACCTGCTCGAGCGTGCTCTCGCGCTCGCCGAGGAGCAAATCACCAAGGCCGCGTCGACCCATGCCTACTGCCACCTCTACCTGGCCCAAGATCTGCTCCAGAACCGACGACTCGACCTCGCCCAAGAGAGCCTCGAGCGCTGGGCCCACTGGGCCGACGACGGCATCAGCAAGCTCCGACTCCAAGGCGTTGCGGCCCAGACCAGCCTCGCCCTCCAGCGAGGAGATCTCGAGGCTGCCGAGAAGCTGATGAGTGGGATCAGCACTGCTGAACGCGATTCCCTCGAGATCTACCATCTGCTCCTGCTGGACAATCTCACCACCGCCCTCGCCCTCGCCTCGAATCGCTTCGAGCGGGCCGAGAAGCTCGCCCGTCGCAACCTCGACCGGGCCCTCGAAACGGTTGGTCCCAGGTCTCTGGCGGCAGGCCAGATCGAGCTCTCCCTCGGCCTCGCTCTGCTCGGCCAGGAACGCCTCGAGGAAGCTCGCGATCACCTCCAGCAAGCTGTCGCCGCCCTCCCCGAAACCTGGGACCGCCCACCCCAAGGCACACCTTCCGCCCGCCAGGCTCTCGCCGAAGTCGCGGCCCGCGAAGCCCGGCATTCTCGCCCGCTCACCGCTGCCAAGCCCTAGATCCAGCGCCATCGATCGGCGCCGGTGGCGATCTCGCCTCCACCATGAGGCATTGGCGAGGAAATTTTCGCCTTTATTAAAGTGTGCAACCAAGGTCGCGCCACGCCGCGTGACCGCCGTTAAGGACAAGGGAATCCCGGTCCAATGACCGAAATCCTCGGGATTTGTCGCTGAGATTCTGAGCCGTCTCGAGGCCTCTTCCGAGGAGGGACCTCGGAGGTCCCACGCCGCACGAAGATCGAGTGCGATGTTTTGACGTCGGATCTTCGGATCCGTCATCCTGGCAGTCGGGGCGCCCTCATCGGGGGGGTGCCCCGACCATTTTTTCCACCGCCCGAGCCGAAGGTCTGCGAGAACGGATGAGCAACAGAGAACGCTGGCAGAAGCTCGATCGAATTTTTCAGCGGATTTGGGAGAGCCCGCCGCAACGCCGCGCCGCGCTCCTCGACGAAGCCTGCGGCGATGACTCGAGCCTGCGCGCCGATGTCGAATCACTGCTGGCTTCGGCTGGCTCGCCCACCGGCTGGCTCGATGGCTCCGCCGCCAACCGCGCCATCGATCTGCTGTCGACCGACCCTGCCCTGCCGGCCGACGCCGAGGTCGGCCAGTACCGCCTCCTCGAGCCCATCGGCCGCGGTGGCATGGGCGTCGTTTACCTCGCCGAACGCAGCGACGGCCAGTACGACCAGCGGGTCGCCCTCAAGGTGATCAAGCGCGGTATGGACACCGATTTCTTGCTCGCCCGCTTCCGCCGCGAGCGCCAAATCCTGGCCCAGCTCGATCATCCCGGCATCGCCAAGCTCCTGGACGGCGGCGCCACCGCGGACGGCCGGCCCTACCTGGTGATGGAGTACATCGAGGGCGTGCCGATCGATGTCTTCGTATCCTCCCGCAACCTCGGCCTCGAGGCCCGCCTCGAGCTTTTCCTCGAGGTCTGCGACGCGGTGCGGTCCTCACACCGCCAGTTGGTCATCCACCGCGACCTCAAGCCGAGCAACATCCTGGTCACCGGCGACGGTCAGCCCAAGCTCCTCGACTTCGGCACCGCCAAGCTGCTCGAGGATGTCTCGTCGACCCAAACCGCCCACGAGCTGCGCTTCCTGACGCCCGGCTACGCCAGCCCGGAGCAGATCCAAGGCGGCCCGATCACCACCGCCGCCGATATCTTCGGCCTCGGCGTCCTGCTTTACGAGCTGCTCACCGACCTCTCGCCCTTCCCCGCCGAGGGCAAGAGCTACCAAGAAGTCTCCACCATGGTCTGCGAGCGCCAACCACCGCGCCCCAGCCAGGTCGCTCCGGAAGAGCGGCGCAAACGGCTGCGCGGTGATCTCGACGCCATTGTGCTGTGCGCCCTGCGCAAGGAGCCCGAGGCGCGATTCGAATCCGTCGCTGCGCTGGTCGACGACCTCGAGCGCTTTCGCGCCGCTCGACCGGTGCGGGCCCGTTCCGGCACCTGGCGATACCGTAGCGGTCGGTTCCTCCGTCGAAATCGCTTGGCCGTCGGCGCCGCCGTGGTGGTGGCCCTCCTCGCCCTCACCTTCCTCGGCGCTCTGTTCACGGAGCAACGCAAGACCCAGCGCGAAAAGATCCGCGCCGAAGCCGTCACCGGCTATCTGCAAAGCCTGTTCGAGGGCTTCAACCCCTTCGAGGGAGAACCTCAGCCGGTCACCGCCCTCGAAATGCTCGACCGCGGCGCCGAGCGGGTCGAGCGCGAGCTCGCCGAGCAACCGGCCATGCGCCTCGAAATACTCGCCGTGCTGGCGCGAATCTATGGCGACCTGGGCCATCGCGATCGCCAACGACAGCTCGCGAACCGCGCTCTCGAGCTGATTCCGGAAGGCGAGAGCAGCGAGCGGGAGGGGTTCTTGCTCCAGGTGGCGGCTGCGGAGCTCAGCGTCGGCAAGGTCGCGGCGGCCAAGGAGGCCCTCGCCGCCGCCGAACGGGCACGCCCACCTGGACAAGGAGGACGTTCCGTGGACGCAGCCCAAGGTCGGCTTTTGCGCGCCCGGGCGGCACGCCTCCAAGGCGAGCTCGAGTTGGCGGTAGGCCATGGGAAGGCAGCGCTCGCCGAGTTGCGAGCCCTCCGTCCCCGTGACGACGCGACCCTCGAAGCGGCTCTCCTCGAGCTCGGCACCATCCACCGCCACCGCAAAGAGTTCTCCGCCGCCCGGGAGGTCATCGAAGAAGCCGTCGACCGCACTCGGCAACGTCTCGGGCCGGAGCATCCCCGCACCATGGGCGCCACCGAAGCCCTCGGCACCGTGCTCTTCGATCTCGGGGACTGGCAGATGGCCCAGGAGCTGATGGACCAGGTGATCGAGAACCGCCGGCGGACCCTCGGCGAAAACCACCCGGAAGTGATCGCCAGCCTTTACAACCTCGGCGCCCTGGCAGCGGCCCAGGGGCGATTCGACAGCGCCGAGCAGTTCCTCGAGGACGCCATCGCTCGGATGGAGGCCACCTACGAGTCGGATCATCCCCAACTCGTTTTCACGAGGATGTGGTTCAGTCGCGTCGCCCTCGACAGCGGCCGTCCGGAAGCCGCCGCCGAACGGGCGGCAGCGGCCTACGCCATGGCCGCGCGGATTTTCCCCGAGACCCATCGCGCGGTGATCAGCTGCCTTCACCATCAGGCCTTGGCCGAGCGCCTCGCCGGCCGAGCCGCGGCCAGCCGTCGGCTCTTGGAGCAAGCCCTGGCGCTGGCCGACCGCCAGCAAGACAAAGCCCCCTCGACCCAAGCCTACAGCCACCTTTATCTGGCCGAAGACGCGATCCAGAACGATCGCCTCGAGGACGCCGATCGACTCCTCGACACCTGGGCCGAATGGTCCCGAGGTCGCGACGGAAAGCTCTTACTCCGGGGTCTCGCGGCCCGCGCCAGCCTCGCCCTCAGGCGCGGCGACACGACCACCGCGGAGGAGATTTTCGACGGCATCGGCCAATCCGAACGCGAGTCCCTCGAGATCCACGATCGCCTTCAGGTCGCTAACCTGGAAAGCGCCCTCGCCCTCGTCGACCAGCGCTTCGAGCGCGCCGAGCGCCTCGCCCGCAGCAACCTCGACCAAGCCCTCGACTCGGTCGGCCCCACCAGCCTCGCCGCCGGTCAGCTCGAGCTCTCCCTCGGCCTCGCCCTCCTCGGCCAGGGGCGTAAAGACGAAGCCCGCGGCCACCTAGAACGTGCGGTCGCGACCCTTCCGGAGTCCTGGGACCGCCCGCCCCAGGGGGCACCATCGGCTCGCGAAGCTCTCGCGAGCGTTGAGTAGAGCAGGTGCCAGCCACTTGGTAAACGCCTTGTTTTCTTGACGATGAAGCCAATAGAGCAGGTGCCCAATAGAGCAGGTGCCAGCCACTTGGTAAACGCCTTGTTTTCTTGACGATACAGACTCGAGAGTCCGGTTCTCAGTAGAGCAGGCGCCAGCCACTTGGTAAACGCCTTGTTTTCTTGACGATACAGACTCGAGAGTCCGACCTCTCGCTGGCTACCTACCCTTCACACACGCCAACTGCTTGGCAGGCATCGACCGGCGACTGAAGCTTCTTCTCGAAGAGCGGCCCCTCGGCAGTCTCTACTCCGAATTCACCACTGTCGCAGTCGAGAGCTCGGCAGGAGTCGGCCGTTGAAACTGACTTTCCATGAAGTCGAACATGGCAGGCGTGACCTCGAAAGAGAAAGTCTCGCCCTTGGCGGAGTTTCGAGCGAGAACACGGCTTCTGCGAATATCGTGAGGCGCATCAATGAAATGTAACTGGACCGGAAGCTCAGCGGCTCGAGCCAGATCTACGAATTCACTGCGATTCGCGACCTTCATGAATCCGAGATCCAACACCACGTCGCTTCCGATCCCTGCAACCTCGGAGGCCGTCGCCCAGATGCGCTGCTCAGACCTCCGAACCCTCTCCATGATCCAGGAAAAGTCGAGAGGCTTTGGGAGGTCCGGACCGTAGAGCTGATGCATCCAGTCGTCGATCGAAAAGTAGACCGCTCGAGTCTCGTCGGAGAGCCGACGCGCGTAGGTCGACTTCCCGGCACCTTGGGGTCCGAAGACCAAGTGGACTGTTCCCATGAGAATCCTTGTTGAATGCGGCAGATGAACTCGCCGCCGAACAGATGGGCGTCAACCGGCGGGCAACAGCGCTGGCCCGACCTAATCCTGCCGACACAGTGTGCCGCCAGACGGCAGCCAAGGTCAATCGGACTGAGCCGGTGGCGGTCCGCTCCGGGACGATCTTTCCCCACCCCATTGGGAGGGGAGATCGATGCTGTCGAGGAACTTCCTGAGCTTGCGGTTGAATTCTCGCGGCCGCTCCCAATGCTCCGCATGGGAGCTCAGGACTTCCACTTGCGCCGCCGGAATACTCTTCTCGATCCAGGCCCGGGCGGTGTCGACCCAGCCCTCCCGCACCATGAAGAGCACCGGCACCCGGCCGTCGAGGGAGCGCGCTTCGGCTGTGTAGTCGAGCAGCATCGTATCGACCATCAGCGAGAGCGCCGCCTCGGTTGGCGTGGCGAGAGATTGATCCACCACCCAGCGTAGCTCCTCCTCTTCGAGATCCCGAGCCGTCATCCAGCGCGCCAGTCCTTCGGCGGACTCTCGCCGACGATAAAGGAGAGACTCCAGGGTCCCGCGATAGTCGTCGAAGTCTCCATAGACCCACTCCGCCTCGGGGTCGCCAACGGCTTTCGGCGGCTCATCGACGAGAACCACGCCGCGCAGTTTGGCGACACCGTACTCCCGCACATAAGCGAGCACGTCGTGGCAACCCGAAGACCAGCCGATCAGAACGACCTCGTCGAGCCCGAGCTGGTCGAGTAGAGCTCCGAGGTCACGGCCGTGCTGGGCGTAGGTGTTGCCCTCACCAACCTTGGTGCTCTTGCCATGGCTGCGGGGATCGAAGCTCAAGACCCGATGGTTATCGGAGAAGGCCTCGATCTGGGCGCGGAACAGGTCACTGGTCATGGTCCAGCCGGGAACGAAGACCATCGGTGCCCCCTCGCCGGCCTCGACATAGTGAAGCTCGACGCCGGGGGCCACCGGCACCCGGTCGGCCGCAAGGAGAGAGGGCGTGAGGACGAGAGCTAGGACGAGGAGTTGCAGAAGTCTCATCGGATGAATTTCGGCAAGTAACCCTTCAAGTCGATCTGGCGATAGTTGTGTCCACCGATGCTCTTGGCAAGGCCTTCCGGAGTCACCGCCGGATCATCGGGCCCGACGAGGGTGACGGCATCGCCGACCTCTAGCTTCTTCTCGGAACCGACCAGGACATTGGTGTGGTTACTGTTGACGTTGACCACCTTGAAGGAACGCCCCTTCGCCAGGACGACGGCTCCGTTCTCAGCGGCGCTCGGGTAACCGTCCCCCCATCCCGTGGGAAGGGTCGCAATCCAGGTCGGAGACTCGATCTTGTAGAAGCGTGAGAATCCCAGCGTCGTACCGGCCGGCAGACGCTCGAGGCGCACCACCCGCGCACACAGGCGGAAGGCGACCTCGAGATCGATCAGGCGAGATTCGTCGGGCTCCGCACCGGGCGGCGAGCCGTGCAGGAGGATGCCCGGGCGAACCGCATCGAGACGAGCGGCCGGCTCATGGAGGAGCGGCGCCGAGGAGGCCGCGTGGAACAGACCGTCCGCGAGCCCCCTGCGACTGAGAGCCGTGCGTACCTCTCGAAACCGTCGCAGCTGCTCGCCGGCGAAGCTCTTGTCCGAGGTGAGCATGGTGAACGCTCCCTCGATCCGCGCCGCCTCGGCAAGAGAATCCAGCCAAGAGCCGAGCCGGGTGTGGAAGCGCCCCATCCTGCCGAGGCCGGTGTCGACGTAGAGGTGAACTCCCACCGGTCGACCCAGGGAGCGAGCGAGGCGGTCAAGTCGCTCCGGATCATCATCGTCGAAGGCCGACAGCGTCACCGAGGCGCGGGCCAACGGTTCGCCCTCGCCCGTTGCGTGACGGGCCATGAGAAGGATCGGCTTGCGGATTCCTGCCGCTCGCAGCGACAGGGCATCCTCGGCCTGGACCAAGGCGAAGCCCCAGACCCCTTCGACCTGTTCGAGAATCGAAGCGACCTCGGTCACCCCGAGGCCATAGGCGTTGTTCTTGAGCACCGCGATCACCGGCCGGCCCCCGGCTCGCGCCGTAATCGCAGCGATATTCCGCTGGTAGGCCTCAGGAATGAGCTCGATCCAAGGATCCACCCGATCGGCGATATCCCCGACAGGGAGCTTCTGGAAGTCGATGGCGCCAGCCTGAGCGGACCAAGCAAATGCGAGCGCCGAGGTAAGCACCTCTCGTCGGCTGAGACGGGATTTCATGGGCACGTCCTCCCGGTGGGCAACGATCGAAAGAGGGTCGCTGGTTCGAAGATGAGAAATCTCAAGGTGGGATCACGCCGTCAGAGCTAGGCCTCGGCGCAGAGAGCTTGCGTGGACTCGATGTAACTCGAGGCTCCCACCCAGTTCCATGGGTGTCACCGAGATCAGCATGATAATGCTAATCGAATCTCAAAAAGTCTCAAGCCCAACCTACTGGTGCCAGCCACTTGGTAAGTTCATTTCTGCAACCTACTGGTGCCAGCCACTTGGTAAGTTCATTCTTTTCTGTCGTTTAAATCGCAGAACGAACCGTTCGGCGCTCACCGCCGGGAGGTTGAGCGACCCACTTCACGTCCTCCTAGGCGTGCCGAGACCCATTCTCTATGTCCCGCCCGGCGGAGGCCTGTTCCTGGTGACCACCCGCACGATCCAGGGCCGCTTCCTCCTCCGTCCCAGCGAGAAACTCAACGCCTTGGCGATCGGTGTCATTGCCCGGGCCCAGAGGCGCTACGACGTCTCGATTCACGCCATCGTGATCCTGTCGAACCACTACCACCTGCTTCTCTCCGTCGAGAACGCCTGGCAGCTGGCCTCTTTCATGAACTTCATCAACGGGAATCTCGCCAAGGAAGCAGGTCGCCTCCACCAGTGGCGTGAGCGCTTCTGGGGCCGAAGGTATCGAGCCACCCTCGTAAGCCAAGAACCCGAAGCGCAGGTCGACCGTCTGCGCTACCTCCTCGCCCATGGAGTCAAGGAAGGCCTTGTCGCGAGGCCCCAGGATTGGCCAGGCATCCACTCGGCCAACGCCCTCACCCTAGGAGAGTCCCTCGAAGGGTTATGGATCGACCGCACCCGAAAGTACCGAGCCCGAGGCATCGAGTCTCCGGAGTCCAACTTTGCAGAAGCGGAAGTTCTCACGCTGGAGCCCATTCCCTGCTGGGCCCATCTTTCCGAGCCAGTGCTCCGAGAACGAGTCCAAGCGCTCCTAGCTCAGATAGAGAACGATTGCCGGGTAAGAAACCAGGCAGCCCAGAGCTCGCCTCTCGGCGTTCAACAGATTCTTCGACAGCACCCTCACAAACAACCTGCTCACTCCAAGAGATCGCCGGCGCCGCAATTCCACTGCTTCGCTCGAGAAGCTCGACGCGCCCTCACTGAAGCGTACAGAGCCTTCCTCCTCGCCTACCGAAGTGCTGCTCGACATCTCAAGCAAGGGCACCGTAACGTCCAATTTCCCGAGGGCTGCTTTCCGCCCCCAATGCCCTTCGTTCCAATGCGGCCCTAGGGCCTCCCAGAAGGAAAACCCCAAACCGCCACCCCCAGTTCCTACATCCCTGAGCCCAAATCAGGGCAGCTCATCGTGCCTCGAATGCCGGAAAGCGCCCAAAGAATTCACCGTTAAGGGCAGTTTGCCCTGACAACCAGGACTCGAGGATCGATCAAGGCGCTTGAACAGGCTGAGGAAGAGCCTCCAAAAGGAGAATCGCGCGCCGCTGAGGGCGAAAACGCCTAGGGCCTACAACAAGTGGGTGGAACCTCTTTGGAGGGGGGCAGCTCATCGTGCCCTGACTGCCGAAAAGCAACGAACGAGGTCACCTTTGAAGGCAGGTTGAACGAACCAAGAGAGGTCCAGGATCGCTCATGGACTCTGAAGAGACCGGGGTAAAGCTTCCTGAAGAAGATTCGCCGCTGGCAGATCAGCGACAACGGCTAGGGCATGCGACAAGTGGGTGGAACCTCGGAGAGGGGGTCGACACCTTCAGAGGGCAAGCTCATCGCCGACCTGAAGAGCGCGTCTTGAAGCTCCCTAGTTGCTGCCTGGAGAGGCGGAGAGTGCTGCTCCCACCACTCCGTAAATCTTTGTTTCAAGCTCTCAACGCGCCCGCCCGCTTCAGACGAAGCAGCCCGGCTCACATGTCCAACCGCATCACCTCCAGACAACCAGACTGAAAGAGCTCCAGCCCCTACGTCGAGCGCTTTCGCTCGCGCTGCATCCTTGCCAAGTCCAAGCTCCCGTGGAAAGGGCAAGTCTGCAAGAGCAGCGGCTGTCTTCTCCGTCAACAGGTCCAACTCTTGTTGGACTTCTATCAGCTCAGCGTCGTCCGAAAAGGAAGCCGAGATCTCTTTCACTCGGTGGGCCGCGGAAGTCTTCACTTCTCTAAAGGCGGCCTCATCCGAGAAAGCAGCAAATGCGTCGCGTTGTACTGCCATAAGCGCATCTCGCAGTTGCACAGCAGCGCCATGAAGGCGCGCAAGCGCCTTGCCCCGCTTGGACTTCAGGACTGCTGTCCGTGCCGACTCCCGATCTCTCTCAATCCTGCTCCACTCTTCCTCGACCACATCGCGAATCTGTAGACACGGAACTTGGACGGCCGCTGCGATCTCCGACGCGTCTCCCTGCACTCGTTCAGCGTCATATTTCGCATGGATGATTCCGGCCAGGTCAGACGGAAGTACGAGCGCTGGCTCACTGGGACAAACGAAGAAGACTTGCCTGCTACCGATTCCTCCAGTGAACATCCCGAACTCAACGAGCAGATTGTCCCTCATGGCCGCCCCTTCCTCCCCTCGCTTGAAGAGTTTGTCATCGGCCGACGCTACCAGCACCGCGAATGAGTGCCGCTTCAATTGCCTTTCTAGTTCTTGCAGTGGGTATCTGCCAGGCCGAAAGAGGCCATGGCTCCAGAGCGTAGGCACTGTGGAATGTCTCAAGCATGCGAATACTGCTTCCGCAATTCTTACACCTTCAACCGAAGAACCTATGAAAACTCGCGGCTTACTCATTCTCTACACCTTTGGCAGCTAACCTTAGACTGAATCCCTCAGCCCGCCATCTGCCTAGACGACAGCAGGAGCCCAAGTCACGCAGAGACCTCCCTAGTTATTCGCTTAATCCCTGAAGTCTACAATTCCGCGGTCTCCCGGGTCAACGACGGTGGCGATTGTCCAATAGGCGGCGGATTGCCTCTGTGTCGCCTCGTTTCCTGCTAATTGGACACCCGTGCCGTTGAGGCGATTGGCCAGACGTGACATCTCGGCGTGCTCCAGGAGTTTGCAAAAGGACAAGGATCGCCTAGACGACACAATCCATTGTCGAGTAGGCAGACAACCGCCTGTCTTCCGGGCGGCGTATTGGCCGACTGACAAGGATTTTTTCTGCGAGGGCCGCCCGACGCCCCATCATCTCCGGGCAAACGTAGAGCGGCAAATAGCCGAGTACCCTGAGATTGAAGAGACTCTCACCCGCGGCCCGCTCTCCTAACCGGTCGAGACCCAAATCGTTCCCCCGCCTCCTACCGCCACCCCCGCAATATTCTTCTCGCCAGCGACAACTTATGAACCTCATCCGGCCCGTCATAGATTCGCGCCGCCCGCTCGTGCCGGAAAAACCAGGCAATCGGCGTGTCGTCCACCATGCCGAGTCCGCCATGCACTTGCAGGGCTCGATCGAGCACTTTCTGCAGGGTGCCAGCCACTTGGAATTTGATCATTGAGATGTCTTCCCTCGCCGCCCGCCAGCCTTCGCGCTCGATTTGCCAGGCGGTGTGGAGAGTGATCAGTCGGGCGGCGCGGATTTCGCCGTAGAGCTCGGCGATCCAGGCTTGGATGAGCTCGCGGTCGGCGAGGGTCTGGCCGTCGGCGATGGTGCGCTGGGTGGCGCGGGAGCAGAGGAGGTCGAAGGCTCGACGGCAGATGCCTAGCCAGCGCATGCAGTGGTGGATGCGTCCGGGGCCGAGGCGCTCCTGGGCGATGACGAAGGCCTGGCCTTGCGGGCCGAGGAGGTTGTCCACCGGCACGCGGCAGTTTTCGTAGAGGATCTCCGAGTGGCTGAAGTAGCCGTCGCCCTCTTCCCCCATCACCGGCAGGCGGCGCAGGTGGACGAAGCCCGGGGTGTCGGCGGGCACCAGGATCATGCTGGCGCGCCGGTGCCGTGGCTGGTCGGGATCAGTGACTGCCATGACGACCGCGAGGTCGGCACCGTCGGCGGCGGTGGTGTACCACTTGCGGCCGTTGATCACCCATTCGTCACCATCGCGAACGGCGGAGGTTTCGAGCAGGACGGGATTCGAGCCCGGCATGTCGGGCTCGGTCATCGAGAAGCAGCTCCGCTTGCGGCCGGCGATCAGGTCGTCGAGATACTGCTCTTTCTGGGCCTCGGAGCCGTACTGGTGCAGGATCTCGATGTTGCCGGCGTCCGGAGCGTGACAGCCGAAGGTGAAGTGGCCGAGCGGTGAACGGCCGAGTGCTTCGGAGATCAGGCCGAGCTCGACCAGCCCGAGGCCGAGGCCACCGTGCTCGCGCGGATGCCCCGGCGCCCACAGGCCCAGTTCCTTCACCTGGCGCCGCTTCTCTTCGACCGCCGGCAGCAGCTCCGCGAAGGGCTGCGAGAGAAACCTCTCTTCGAGGGGAAACAGCTCCTGCTCCACGAACTCGTCGATGCGCGCCAGGCGCTCGCGGGTTTCGGCCTTGATCTCGAAATCCATCCCTTTTCTCCTCGACGGAGGGGGCAAATTCCCCCGGAGCGGCCATGGTACTGGAGTGGACGATGGCGGCGCCAAGGCCGGTTCAGAGCGCCCGGCTCCGGGGCCCAACGTTCGCGGTAGACTCCTCGCCCATGGCTGCGCCGACCCGTGATCGCTCTGCCCCGATTCGCCCCGGTGAAGAGCTCGAGCTCGACCGCCTCACCAGCTACCTCGAGAGCCGTATCCCCGAGCTTTCCGCAGGCCCTCTCGAGGTCGAGCAGTTCCCCAGCGGGTTCTCGAATCTCACCTATCTACTGCGCGCCGGTGCGCACCAGTGGGTGCTGCGCCGACCACCCTTCGGGGCGCGCATCGCGACCGCCCACGATATGGGCCGCGAGTTCCGCATTCTCGAAGCCCTGGCCCCCACCTACGGCAAGGTGCCTCGGCCGGTGTTGTTCTGTGAGGACGAGACGGTGCTCGGCGCGCCCTTCTACATCATGGAACGGGTCGAGGGGATCATTCTGCGCCCGCACCTCGAGCCCGACGACGCCCCGGATTCCGCCACCATGGGAAAGATCGCCGGAGCCTTCGTCGACACCCTCGCCGAGCTGCATCGGGTGGACTTCGCCGCCGCCGGTCTCGGCGACCTGGGTCGCCCGCAGGGCTACGGCGAGCGCCAGGTCGCGGGCTGGACGAAGCGCTGGCAGAAGGCCCGCATCGACGACGTGCCGGCCATGGAGCGAACCGCTCGCTGGCTCGCCGACGAGCTGCCAACCGCCAGCGAGGCGTCCCTGGTCCACAACGACTTCAAGTACGACAATTTGGTGCTGGCGCCGGAAGACCCGAGCCAGGTGATCGCCGTTCTCGACTGGGAGATGGCCACCCTGGGAGATCCGCTCTTCGACCTCGGCACCACCCTCGGCTACTGGGTCGACCCGGACGATCCGCCGGCACTGCGCGCCCTGGCCTTGAGCCCGACCACTTTGCCCGGCAATCCGCAGCGCCGGGAGATCGCCGAGGCCTACGCCCGGGCCAGCGGCCGAGACCCCGGCAACGCCGTTTTCCACTACGTCTACGGCCTGTTCAAGATCGCCGTCATCGTGCAGCAGATCTATGCCCGTTACCGCCAGGGACACACCCAGGATCCCCGTTTCGCCCATCTCGACCGAGCCGTCGAAGCCTGCGCCCAGACGGCGCTGCAGGCGATCGATCGCGGCCGCATCGACCGACTGTTCGACTAGGAGAAAGTGACCATGCCCAAGCTGGTACCGAAGGACGAGCTGCTGCAGATGGCGGGCCAACCACTGGAGACCTCGGCCTGGGTGAAGGTGAACCAGGAGCGCATCAACCTGTTCGCCGACGCCACCGACGATCACCAGTTCATCCATGTCGATCCGGAGCGCGCCGCGCAGACCCCATTCGGCTCCACCATCGCCCACGGCTTCCTCACCCTGTCACTGCTCCCCCACCTCGCCGAGGAGACCTCGGTGTGGCCGGAGAACACCCAGATGGGCATCAACTACGGCCTCAACAAGGTGCGCTTCCTGCAGCCGGTGAAAGCCGGCAGCGAGGTTCGGCTGCATTCGAAGATCGCTTCGGTCGTCGAGAAGCGCGCCGGTCACCTGCTGATCACCACCGAAGTCCAGGTCGAGATCAAGGGCGAGGACAAGCCCGCCCTGCTCGCCGAAACCCTGGCCCTTTTCATCCTCGCCTGAGGAGATTCGAGATCCATGAGCCATCGATTCGATGATCGCGTCGCCATCGTCACCGGAGCCGGCAACGGCCTCGGCCGCTCCCATGCCCTCGGCCTCGCCGCCCGCGGCGCCAAAGTGGTGGTCAACGACCTCGGCGGAGCCCGGGACGGCACCGGCGCTTCGAGCACGGCGGCCCAGGAAGTGGTCGAAGAGATCCGCTCGCAGGGTGGGGATGCCCTCGCCAACGGTGCCGACGTCACCGATGTCGAGCAGGTCGAGGCGATGGTGCGGGAGGCCGAGGAGCGCTGGGGCCGGGTCGACGTGCTGGTCAACAACGCCGGCATCCTGCGCGACAAGAGCTTCCAGAAGATGACCCTGGAGGACTTCCGGATGGTGGTCGATGTCCACCTGATGGGCAGCGTCCACTGCACCAAGGCGGCGTGGCCCGGCATGCGCGAGCGCGGCTACGGCCGCATCGCCATGACCACCTCCTCGACCGGCCTCTACGGCAACTTCGGCCAGGCCAACTACGGCGCCGCCAAGCTCGCCCTGGTGGGTTTGATGAACACGCTGGTGCAGGAGGGCAAGAAGTACGACATTCGGGTCAACTGCCTGGCGCCCTGCGCCGCCACCCGCATGACTGAGGACCTGATGGGGCCGGAGATTCTCGCCCTGCTCGATCCCGCCGCGGTCACCGCCGGCCTGCTGGTGCTGGTCGGTGAAGCAGCGCCCAATCGCACCGTGCTGTGTGCCGGCGCCGGGGTCTACTCCACCACCACGCTGTTCGAATCCCGCGGCGTCCACATCGAGCCGCAGGATTGGTCGCCGGAGGCGGTCGCAGCGCGCTGGGACGAGATCACCGCGCAGGAAGGTCAGCTGGTGCACAAGGCGGGCTTCGACCAGACGCAGCATCAGCTCACCACCGCCGCCAAGGCCCGCGGCCTCGACCTCGGCGGCGGCTCGTGACCGACCGTCAGCGGGCTGGAGGTGACATTTGCGGGTAGACGGCAAGGTGGTGCTGATCACCGGCGGCGCCCACGGCATCGGCCGGGCACTGGCGGAGCGCTTCCATCGCGAAGGCGCGCAAGTCGCGGTGGCGGATCTCGATGGCGACGCGGCGCAAGCGGTCGCCGAGGGCATCTCCGGCCTCGCTCTGTCCACCGACGTCACCGAAGAGGACAGCCTGCGCCAAGCCGTCGCCACCACCGAGGCGGAGCTGGGCCCGATCGACCTGCTGTGCTCGAACGCCGGCTTCGGCTACTCCGACGCCCCCGGTTGGATGTCGACCTCGCAGACCAACGACCAGTGGGACAAGATCTGGCGGGTCAACGTCATGTCCCACGTCTGGGGCGCCCGCGCCGTGCTGCCGGGGATGATTCGCCGCGGCGCTGGCTGGCTCCTCAACACGGTTTCGGCGGCAGGGCTCCTCAACCAGATCGGCGATGCCGCCTACGGCACCACCAAGCATGCCGCCATCGGCTTCGCCGAGAACCTGGCGATCACCCACGGTGAGCAGGGCATCGGTGTGTCGGTGCTCTGCCCCCAGGGGGTGCGCACCAACCTGCTGACCCAGTCCCTGCACGAGATTCCGATCCGCGCCGCCAGCTACGACGGCGTCATCGAGCCAGAGGCAGTGGCCGACGCCGTCGTCGCCGGCCTCGAGGAAGAGCGCTTCCTCATCCTGCCGCACCCGCAGGTGGCCGACTACATGCGCCACAAGGCCGCCGACTACGATCGCTGGCTGCGCGCCATGCGGCGGCTGCGGCGCGAGATCGTGCCCTCCGACGACTTGATGCGGCTCAGTACATAGCCAAGGCGTGATCCCAGCCGCCCCGCTCCGGCGGATAAAATGGCCCGGTCTTGTGGAGGATTGACTTCATCTCGTGAGGGAGCGGCCGCCATGACAGCCGACGGTCGATGAGCCCGCTGGGTCGGCGGATCGGCAATATCCGCATCGACGCGCTGCTGGGAGAAGGCGGCATGGGAGCCGTCTACCGCGGCTTCGACGAGAAGCTGCAGCGCCCGGTGGCGGTCAAGATGCTGCACACCGCTTTCGCCTTCTCGAGCGAAGCCCGGGCCCGCTTTCTGCGCGAGGCTCGCATCCTGTCGCGCCTCAACCACCCCAATATCTGCCAGGTCTACGACCTGCTCTCGGACGGCGACCAGGACGTCCTGGTGCTCGAGCTGATCGAGGGCGAAACGCTGCGCCAGCACGACACCTCCTCGCTGTCCCTCGAGGCCAAGCTACGCCTGGCGGAGGCGGTGTGCCAGGCGATGGCGGCGGCCCATGCCGAGCAGATCGTGCACCGCGATCTCAAGCCGGACAACATCATGATCACGGCCGACGGCCAGGTGAAGGTCCTCGACTTCGGTATCGCCCGCTCGGCCAGCGACGGCGCGCGACCGGAGGCCCCGGAAAGCCGCCTGCTGGCAGCACCGGCGTCCGACGATCCGGACGCCACCCTGCGCGCCGTCCCGGTCGATCTCGGCGCCGGCGCCGGCCTGCCGGAGACCTTCCGTACCCGGCCCGATTCGACCGCCGGGACGGTCACCTATATGAGCCCCGAGCAGGCCCGGCGCGAGGACATTTCGCTGGCCAGCGACCTCTACTCCTTCGGCCTCGTGCTGCAGGAGCTGCTCACCGACCAGCGGGCCTATCCGAGCCTGTCGCGGGATGACCTCCTCGAGCGAGTGCGCCAGGGAGACACCTTGCCGACGCCCGGCCTCGCGCCCGATCTCGCCGCTCTCCTGCGCCAGCTTCAAGATCCCCAGCCGGAAGGCCGCCCGAGCGCCAAGCAAGCCCTGCGGCGCATTCGGCACCTGCTGGCCAAACCGGAGCGCCAGGCCAAACGCCGGCGACGGCGGCTGTCGGCGGCCTTGGCCGCGCTGCTCGCCCTCGCCGCCTTCGGCGGCTGGCTCTACCAGCGAGGCCAGGCCCGTCAGCAGGGTGAGATCGCCCAGCAGTTCAGTCGCGAAGCGGCGGAGATTGAGGCCTTCCTGCGCCTCGAGCACATGGCGCCGGTACACGATCTACAGCCGGCCCTCGCCAAGGTCCGAGCCCGCACCGACGCCCTCGCCGAACGCATGACCAGCCTGCGCACCGTCGGCCGCGGACCGGGAGAGTACGCCCTTGGCCGGGTGCATCTCGCCCTCGGCGACTTCGAGCGCGCCCGGCACCACCTTTCGAACGCCTGGGAAAGTGGCTATCGGCCACCGCAAGTGGCCTCCGCCATCGGCCTGGCCAGCTTCGAGGTCTACCGGCAGGAGCGCGAACGGGTGGCGCGGATTCGCAATCCGGAAGAGAAGCAGCGCCAGCTCGAGGAGCTCCATCGCGAGCTGCGGGATCCCTCGGTCGCCTTCCTAGAGCAAGGCCGCCAAGACCTCGCCCAGGGTTCCTCGAGGGACCTCTACAGCGGTCCCCTGGCTTCGAGCGACTACGCCGAGGCGCTGATCGCCTTCTACGAAGACCGCTGGGACCGCACCCTCGAGATCGCCGATCGCGAGGCGGTCGAGAGCCCCCGGGAATACGAATGGCACCTGCTTCGCGGGCGGGTGCACGGCGCCCGCGCCAAGGCCTTCCAGCTCAGCGGCAGCTACCCGCAGGCGGTCGCCGCCTACGACCGTGCCCGCAGCGCTCTGGAGACCGCCGCCGAGGCCGCCCGCAGCGAGCCCCGGGGCCATCTCGGCCTGTGCCAGAACCATCTCGAACGCATCGTGCTGGATCTCTACTCGGGCCCGGCGGACGCCACCCTCGAGCCGACCTTGAGTCGCGGTCTGGCCGCCTGCCGAACGGTCCTCCAGCTCGACCCGGAGCACGTCGCGGCACGCGTCGCCACCGCCGACCTGCTCCTCCGGCAGGGGGAATGGGAGGGCGACATCGTCGATCCGGGGCCGGTGCTCCGCCGCGCCGAGGCCGTGGCGCGCGAGGCCCTCGAGAGAGCACCGGAGAACGCCCAAGCCTGGAAGATCTTGGGCCACGTCTACTCTGTCGAGGTCGATCGTGGTCTGTTCTACGGACTGCCGGTGGATCACCTCGCAGAGCCGATGGTGAACTCCTACCGCGAGGCCAAAGCACTCGCCCCGAACGACTCGAGCATCGCCAACTCCCTCGGCAACAGCCTCTCGAAGCTCGGCGAGATCCTCAGCCAGCGGGGAGAAGATCCGCTGCCCACCCTGGTGGCCTCGATCGCCTCCTACCGCGACGCCGTGCGCCTCGATCCGGGTTACGCCGCCGTCTACGGCAACATGATCAATGCCTTCCAGAGGCGGGCTCGCTGGCAGGTGACCCGCGGCATCGATCCCCAGGGCTCCGTTGCCGACGCTCGACAAGCCCTGGCATCGATGGAGAATCTCGGCGCCCACTTCTCCCATGCCTACATCCACTTCGCCGGCGTACAGCTGGCGGCGGCTGAGTACTCATTCTTACGCGGCGAGGCCATCGCCTCCCGGCTGGCGAGTGTCCGCCAGGTTCTCGATACCGCCCGCGAGATCGGCGGAACAGCGGCCTTCGAAGCGAGTGCCGACGCCGAGCTCGAGCTCTTGAGCTTTCGCGAAGCCCTGAGTAGCGGTCAGGCGACGGCGGCGCATTATGACCGGGCCCGCAGCGCGACCGCCGCACTCCTCGTCATCGCCGCGGAGCTCAGCCAGGGCTACGAGCTGCGCGCCAAGCTGGCTCGCCTGGCGGCCATTCGCGACCTCCAGCAGAAGGGGCTCTCCCGGGGTTGGAGGACCGCCGCCGAGCGTGACCTGGAGCGGGCCCGCGAGCTCAGTGGCTCTCCCGACACGGCCCTCCTCGAGAGCGTCCGCATGGCCTTGGTGGAGAGCCGGCGCCGGCAGAAGGCGGGGCAAGATCCGGCAGAGCTCTGGCAACGAGCCCAGAAATCTCTCGATCGCGCCTCCGAGCTGGCTCTCCAGGATCCGCGTCTGCCGTTGGCCGCCGCCGAGCTGGCCTGGCGCCGCGCCGCCGCCGGGCAGCGGGAGTCCCTGGACCTGGCGCGACGCCATCTGGCGGCCTTCGAGCGGCACTATCCCGAGGCCCCGGTCGCCATCGCCCTCGCCCGCTCCCTCGACGCTCTCGAAGCGGGTGAGGAGATTTCGCGCCAGAGCCTCGACCAGTTCCCCCATCTCGGGTATCTTGTGCCCTCGCCATGAGCCGCCTACTCCTCATCCGCCACGGTCAGGCTTCCGCCAACTCGGACGACTACGATCACCTCTCGGACCTCGGCGCTCGCCAGGGCCAGGCCCTCGGCGAAGCCTGGATCGAGCAGGGCTTCGAGCCCAGTGCGGTCTATGCCGGTCCGCTGCGGCGCCAGCGCCAAACGGAGCGGGCGGTCGCCGAAGTCTTCGCGCGCCGCGGCCGGCCCTGGCCCGAGGTTCAGGAGCTGCCGGCCCTCTCAGAGCATCAGGCGATGGAGGTGGTCCGGGAAGCGGCGCCGCAGGTGGCCCAGCACGACGCCGAGATCGCGGCCTGGCATGACGAGCTCGAGCGCCATCCGGAACGCCGGATCGAGCTCTACTTCCGCATCTTTCGCAAGCTCACCCGGCGCTGGGTGCGCGGCGAGCTGGCGGAGGCACCGCCCCATCTCGAATCGTGGACGGAGTTTCGTCGCCGGGTGGCGACCGTGCTGACCGACCTCGGCGCCAACCACCAACCGGACGAGAAGGTCGTCGCTTTCACCTCGGCCGGCGCCGTCGCCGCCGCCGCCGGCCATGTCCTCGAGCTGCACGATGAGAAGGTTCTCGAGCTGAGCTGGATGGTGCCGAACATCAGCTCCACGGAGCTGCACTTCGCGCCCTACGGGTTGGTGCTGCGCAATCTCAATCTACTGCCCCACACCCTCGAGGAACCGCTCCGCACCTTCGTGTGAGGCCGGATCGCTTCCCCCGGATCGCCGGCCCCTAAAGACCGTCGAGGTCGCAAATCCGGCGCCGCAGCTCTTCCGGCAACGGTCGCGACTTGCCGACCGCGTAGTCGATCCACACCACCACCGAGGTGCCCTCGGCCACCGGCTCGTCCCGCCCTTCCTCGAAGATGGCGTAGTCGAGGGCGAAGCTGCTGCGACCGATCCGGGTGGCTCGCGCGCTGGCCTCGAGACGGGCCGGGTAGTGCACCTGAGCGCGAAAATCGAGCGATGCCTGGGCCAGCGCCGGGCCCGGCCGCTCGTCTTCCCCATCGACCGCCTCATCGCCGGCGAAGGCGGGCGCGAACTCGCCCATGCCGATCTCCTCGAAGTAGCGAATTCGTGCCGACTCGCAGAAGGTGAAGTAGCAGGCGTTGTTGACATGACCGAAGGAGTCCATGTCCGCCCAACGCACCCGCACCGGCTCGAAAACCCGGAACTGCTCTCGCATCATCGCCTCCTCTCGGATCATCCTGGCGCGACTCTACTCGAACCTTCCCGGCGCCAGCGATCGACCTCTCGAACTCTCCGCGCGGGCGAGATAAGATCGCGCCCCGCCGCCGAGCATGGCCTGAGCCGCAGGCGGCGAGAACCGGGGCCGTCAACATTCGATCAAGAGGAGGTTTGAGTCATGTCACGGGAGATCTGCACCATCGGTGTCCCCATGGACCTCGGCCAGGCGCGACGCGGCGTCGACATGGGTCCGAGCGCGCTGCGCTACGCTGGCCTCGGCGACAAGGTTCGGGAGCTCGGCTACACCGTCCGCGACGGCGGCAACATCGAAATCCCGGTTCGCGACACGCTGCCCGAGGAGGGGGGCCTCGAGTTCCTGCCTTCAGTGGTGGCGGCCTGCGAAGCGATCTATCAGGCCGGCCAGGAGACCATCGCCGCCGGCAATTTGCCGCTGTTCCTCGGCGGTGACCACTCGATCGCCGCCGGCACCGTCGGCGCCGCCACCCACCACGGCCCGGTAGGCGTCGTCTGGATCGACGCCCACGGCGACTTCAACACCCCCGAGTCCTCGCCCAGCGGCAACATCCACGGCATGCCCCTGGCCGCCCTCACCGGCCTCGGGCACCCGGAGCTGGTCAACCTCGGGCGGCCCGGACCGAAGGTCGACCCGGCCGACGTGGTGTTGATCGGGATTCGCGATCTCGACTCGCAGGAGCGCACCATGCTGCGCGACAGCGGCGCCGGCGTTTACACCATGCGCGAGATCGATCAGCTCGGCATCGGCGCCGTCGCCGAGGAGGCCCTGCGCCGCCTCGCCCATCTGCCCAAGATCCACGTCAGCCTGGACATGGACAGCCTCGACCCTCGCGAAGCCCCCGGCGTCGGCACCCCGGTGACCGGCGGCCTGAGCTATCGCGAAGCCCATCTGCTGATGGAGATCCTCGCCTCCGAGGCGACCATCGGCTCGATCGACATCGTCGAGGTCAATCCGATCCTCGACGACCGCAACCAGACCGCCACCCTGGCCGTCGACCTGCTGACCTCACTGCTCGGCAAGTCGATCTTCTGAAGCGCGGAGAGGGAAGAAACCCGGCCTCGAAGCTCCTGAAACCGCGGCGAAGCGAAGCGCCGCAGGGCAATCAGGAAATCGAGGCCAAAGAAGGGCTGTGATTCCAATCAATAATGAGTTATCATTATCGCGCGTCGGCAATCTTTCCTGGGTGGCCGACCAAGCGAGTGGTAGTTCTTCGGCTTCGGGCCCCCACCTTCGTCCTCCGGAGGTCCCGAAGCCCTTTTTATTTTAGCCCAAGTTTTTTCCACCGGATTCCACCGGCACATCGCGCGATCAGCCGCGGCGCGTCACCGCCACCGGTGGGCGGTCTTCGAGGGGTAGGGCCCGGCCGATGCGCGCGGCACCGTCGTAGCCGGCGCGGCGCAGCCGATCGAGGGTCGCCTCGACCTCTGACGGTTCCACCCCAAAGAGCAGCCCTCCGGAGGTTTGGGGGTCGAACAGCAGGTCGAAGGCCGGATGACGCATCGCCTCGACCGGCGAGTAGATGCCCTTCTTGGCCTTGGCGTTCTCCGGATGGAAGGTGCTGCGCAGCCCCTGCGCCATCAGCTCGAGAGCCCCGAGATAGGCCGGCAGGTCGGCGACCTCGATCTCCGCCGCCACCCCGCTGGTGCGGGCCATCTCGGCGAGATGGCCCACTAGGCCGAAGCCGGTGACGTCGGTCATCGCCGTCGCGCCGCAAGCAACCGCGATGCGTGCCGCCTCGTCGTTGAGCTGCAGCATGGCCTCGAGCACGTGCTCGAGCCAGGGGCCACGCAGGCGTCCGTGCATGTCCGCATGCAGCAGCACGCCGGTGCCCAGGGGCTTGGTCAGGATCAGCTCCTGGCCGGCGGCCAGGCGGTCGAGGGACAGCACCGGCCGGTCGGGATCGGCTTCACCGTCGACGGCGAAGCCGACCAACAGCTCCGGCGCGGTGGTGGTGTGCCCGCCGAGGAGGGTGACTCCGGCGCCGTCGAGCACCTCGCGGGCGCCAGAGAGCACCTGGAAGAGCATCTCCTCCTCGTCGTCGCTCTCGAGGTGATTCGGGATCGCCACCAGCGCCTGGGCATGACGCGGGGCGATGCCCTTAGCGAAGAGATCCGACAGGGCATTGATCGCGGAGATCTTGCCGACCAGGAAGGGATCGTCCGAAAAGGGCCGGAAGACATCCACCGTCGACAGCAGCAAATCACCGCTGCGGGTGACGAAGGCGGCGGCATCGTCGGGCTTTTCGAGGCCCAGGCGCACGCTGTCGTCGGCCGGCACCGGCGGCAGGCGTGAGAGCGCCCGGGAGAGCGTCGACTGCCCCACCTTGGCGGCACAGCCGCCGCACAGCATGGGACTGTCGTCGCCCATGTCGCCGTCGCCCTCGAAGGCCTCGGAGACCACCCCGGCCGAGTCGAGCACCTGAAAGCGCTCCATGAAGCGGCGATCGATGCGGTCCTTGAGGTTCATCACCCAGCGCCCCTCGAAGGACAGCCCCCACTTGGCTCCCAGGGCGACGCCGTCGCCGAGATTGAGCAGCGAAAGAAAGTCGCTCTGCGGCCGGTAAGGCTGCAACGGCTCGCCCACCACATGGGCCCGCAGGTTGTCGCTCAGGTACGGCCCTTGACGCACCGCATAGACGCCGGCCTTGGGCGTCTGCGGGAAGTCCTCGAGGGTGGCGCAATCGCCGACCGCGAAGAGGTCGTCATAGCCTTTGACCTGCAACGTCGGGCGAATCAAGGCGAAGCCGCGGTCGTCACAGGCCAAGCCGGAGCTGTCGAAGAGATCCTGCGACACCGCACCGGCGACCCAGACGAGGGCATCGCAGGGCATCTCGGAATCGTCCTCGAAGGTCACCCGCTCGGCGTCGGCAGCCTTCACCCGACGGCCGGTGTGCACCGCGATGCCGCGCTCCGCGGCGTGGCGCAAAACCCGCCGTACCAACCCGGCCGGGGCGCCGGGCAGGACGCGATCGGCTCCCTGAACCAGCGCCAGCTCGAGGCTGGGATCGTCCTTCGCCCCCAAGCGCTGCCAGAGGGCGAACACCAGCTCGACGCCGCCCGCTCCGCCACCGACCACCACCACCCGATAGGGTTCCCCGACCGGGCGCTGCTGAATGCGCTCCACCAGCGCCTCGACGCGCCGCACCAGGCGAGCGATGGGGCGGGTCGGCAAAGCGTGCTCGCGAATCCCCGGCAACTCGAGGCCAGCCACCGTCGAGCCGATGTCGAAGGAAGCGATGTCGTAGGGAATGGACGGCCGATCCGCCAGGTGGATGCGCTTCTCGCCCGGATCGACCCCGGTGGCCGGCGACAGGATGACCCGCGCCTGGGCCCGGCGGGCCAGGGGGACGACGTCGATCTCGAGCTCCTCGGCACGGTACTGGCCCGCCACGAATCCCGGCACCATGCCGGAGTAAACGGCGATCGGGACATCCAGCACCACCGTCACGTGGGTTTCGGGGAGGGGTTCCATCGCCAAGCGCCGCAGCACCTGGACGTGGGAATGCCCCCCTCCCACCAACACCAACTCTCTCTGCGGATGCGAAATCGGCGTCATGTTACGGTGGCGAGGAGTCGGGCATGGAGTTGAATATCGCGGCCAAGCCCGCGCATTCTACTCGCGCGAAGGGGTGAAGACATCTTCCAAACTGCTGAGCCCCGAAACCCGACCTTCGAGCCCATGACCAAGAGCCTGATCCTCGCCCTGTCTGCAATTCTGACGCTGGCCGCCTGTGCCGGCGCCGACGACCCTGGAAGCGCCATGACCGACGCCGAGAAGCTCGCCGAGATCCGCCAGATGTACGACGGCTACCGCAGTGACTTCCCCGAGGTCGAAGACATCTCCGCCGAGGAGCTCCTGGCGCTGCGTGAGAATCGTCCGGTGGTGATCGTCGATGTCCGCAAGACCAAGGAGCGTCGCATTTCGACAATCCCCGGCGCGATCACTCCCGAGGAGCTCGGAACGCTGCCGGAGGGCGCCCTGGTGGTCACCTACTGCACCGTCGGCTACCGCAGCGGCCTCCATGCCGACAAGCTTCGCCGCCAGGGGATCGAGGTCAAGAACCTCGCCGGCAGCCTGCTGTCCTGGGCCCACGCCGGGGGCGACCTGGTCGACGCCGAAGGTCCGACCAAGCGCCTACACGTCTACGGCAAGAAGTGGAACCTGGCGCCGGAGGCTTTCGAGGCCGTCTGGTAGGCCCCGGCGAGATTCGCGGCGGCTCGCCGTGGCCCCGAGAAGGGCCGGCTACTTGTACCAGTAGGGAGTGCGCCCGGCCCACTCGCTGTCGCCGTAGCGCCGGTGGAGGCGATCGAAGGCCCCCTTGGAGATGTCGCCATCGCGACAGGCGCTGAAGCGAGTCCTCCTCACCAGCAGATGCAGCGCCTCCGGCACTCGCGAGTCCTGGCGCTGGCGATCCGCCCAGGAGAAGATCGTATCGGCCACCCAGCGCCGCGGCAGCGGCACCGACCCAAGGCGCAGACCATCGGCGAGCAAGGCCTCGCGGTCGTCCCGCGGCAGCAGCTTCGGCGAGGGATTTCTCAGAGTCCCCCCCTTCAGTGCCCCGGAACACCACGGGTACCAATCCTGAAGAGCGTAGCGTCCCGTCGGCACCACGATCGCCGGCACCCATTCATCGAGAAAGAGCAGCGCCGCCGCCAGCTCCCGGCCGGTATCCGACTCGGCGGCGCGGTAGGCCGCCAACGGCGCCTTCAAGGCAGGCACGGCCGCCTCCAGCCGCGCAGCAAGATCCTCGCCTTCGGCGTGCCTACCGAAGAGCAGAGAAAGGGTCCAGGCGCGGAATAGCAGCGCATCCCGTTGCCCGGGGGGCAGATCCGGCAGATCCTCGACCACCTGCGCCAAAAACTGCGGCCCGGCCTGAGCGTTGAGGATGTCGGTCACGGGTGCGATCAGCACCGGCTGAGTGAGATTCTCCGGCTTCACCGGAACCGCCGGAGGACCCCCGACGCCGTCGTCATAGGACGTGGTCACCGGCCGCTGAAAGCCGTCGGCCACCAGCTCCGAGAGGCGATGGGCGGTACGCAGGCGGAGACCACGGAGGCGGTTCTCGTCGCTGCGATGAACGGTCCGGGCGGGCCGCGCCAGCTCGACGTCGAGGAGGGTTCGAGCCGTCTCCCCCTCCCCTGCCTCGATCAAGAGGCGCGCCCGATGGAAGACGGCACTCGGCGCCAGCGGATGGTCGGAAGGGATCGCCGCCAGAGCCGCCAAGAGGTCTGGCACGACGCCATCTTCGCCCCGGGCACGCGAAGCCAGAGCCAGCAGCCAGGCATCTCGGAACGGCTCTTCGGCGCTGTGCCAGCGGCCCTCGAGGTGGCCCAATGTCGCCTCTCGGCGGGGATCTCCCAGACAGGCGACCCACTCCACGAGCCAGGCGGCAGCGGCCTCTCCGACGGTCTCACAGGGAAGCTTCCGGGACGCGAAGGTGCGACGACCGCCATGGAGCTCTGCGAAGTCGACGAGGGTTTGGGAGAGACTTTCCGGCGGATCGGGAACCAGCAGCTCACGAGCCAACCGCAGGCGCTGAAGATCAGGCTCCAAACGCAGGAGAACCCAATCGAGCAGGCGACGACAGCGCTCGTGTTGCGCCGACTCGGATGGGTCGGCAAGGACTGCCGTGAGCTCCTCGGCAGCGGCCCTCAGGGCCTCCGGCCCTCCTCCCCCCACCGAGCCCAGGCGAACTCTGCTGCGCAGCGCCAGATACCGGCCGAGGCTCTGCCAGGGCGATCCCTCGTCCTCCGCCAGAGCGCGGAAGAGGCTCTCGGCCTGGCCGTTGTCGGTGGCGTAGAAATGCGCCGCGGCGGTCTGATAGCGGCGATCCTGTCGAGCCAGCTCCGGCGCCTCCGGAGGCAAGGCGGCGGGCAGGCGAAGCGGGCCCTTGCCGCAATTCTCGAAGACCACGACCTGGGCCTCGAACCAGTCTTCGAGCCACGGACTGTCCTCACCATAGGTGGCGCGTCGCGCCTCCCAGGTTTCGGCTGCCGTCGCGAAGGCGGGATCGAGACAGTTGAGGAAGTAGCGGAAAGTCTTCACTCCGTCGACTTCGCGGTGATCGGACCGGAAATGGGCCGGCCCGCTTCTGCGCTGGTAGTGGTTCAGCACCTCTCGCCAGCGATCGTAGCCATCTCGCGCCGTGAACCAGGGTTGCCGCGCCGGTTCGAGCTCCCCGAAGGCCTGCACCGCTCCGGGGGTCATCCCGAGACCGGTCAAATGACGGAAGACCACCACCTGGTGCACCGTCTTCAGGCGATCCGCCTCGACGATGCCGAGCTCCCCGGCGAGGAATCGCTCAGCCGGCGACGACGGCCGCGTCGGATCGACGAACCAGTTGCGAAGATAGGAGCTTCCGGAGGCACAGATCCTCGCCGCCGGCAGACCTGCGAGAAAGACCACGAGGAGCACGATCGACAGCCGTTCCAGCCTCATAGACTCCAGCCTCTCACGGTTCCTCGGCCGATCGATGGCCGAATCAAGGCGAGCCGGAGGCCGCGCCCATCGTCCTCGAAGCGTTCGCCAGCCGCTCCTGCTCTTCCCGCTGACGATCAGCCGTCCAGGGCAGATGGTGGAAGAAGTACTTTCGCCCCTCCACCGCGAAGCTCGGGATGGGCTCATCGCTCGAAACTCCGATGGCTTCGAGGCAGGCCTGGGCGACGAAGGGCTCTCCCGCCGCCAAACGCCGCCGAAACAGCTCCGCTTCGGGCCCGAGGCGATAGATCATCGGCACCACCTCATCCACCGCCAGATCGTCGAGCCAGCCAGGCTCCCAGCACCACGAAAGGAGCGCCGTGATCGAAAGGCGCCCACCGGCCATACCGGACCGCAGGTCCGCCAACAGAAGGCGGTAGAACTCGCGCTCCGAAACCCGGGCGTCGAAATCGAGCTGCAGCTCAGGCCAGCCCGTCTCACGCCACAGCTCGAGCAGGCGATCGGACAGCTTCGAGCGAAGCTCCGGGCTCAAATCCGGAGGCCGTTCGGCCGAGCTCTCCAGCCGCACCACCGCCGCCAGATAGGTGCCCGACGGCACGGCGAGTCGCCACTCCCTGGGCTCGATTTGCAGGGAGTCCCCGGCGAGGTGAATCGTCGCCATCCACGCCGCCACCCCGGTGCGCTGCGGGTCGACGAACGTCAGCACCTCCGGCCGCCGCCAGGCCCACAGCATTTCGTCGGGAAGGTCACCGCTCTCCTGCCGGGCCCCGCAGGCAAGGAGTGCCATCGCAGCCCCAAAGAGAGCGCCCATCGGGAGGATGTACCTGAGATTTCGCAGTATCATTCGTATGCCCATTCAGCTCGAGCCCCCTGACGTCGGGCGCAAGCACGTCACCGCCGCCCCACTCCAAGAAAGCAGAAGACTCTCCTCTCCGCAGGGCAGATTATCCAGCTCACCCGAGTCAGCTCGGCGCACCGAGAAGCGCGCTCCTCGCCAGGATGACCTGAAACCCTGAACAGGAGGTTGCGATGCCAGGGCCGCGGTGGCCCCATCGGCCACCAGCATGAGCCGCTTGCCACCCTGGATGTGTGCTACAGTTTTCTTTATTGAAGTTTTTTATTGATATTTCAATAGCCTTGCCTGATCGCAGGCACCACCCACCGAACCTGCCCCCATTCCCAGCCAGAGGAGCGCATCCGATGTGGAGCCCGATTTCCACCTTCCGAGTGTCGACGCTCGCCTTGTTCTTGGCCTTGGCGTTTTCCTTCATCCCGCAAACCGGCTCGGCCGGCGGCACCCCGGACCCGGGTACCAGTCCCCTGGTCGAAGACAGCGGCGACGCCGATACGCTACCGGACAACGAAAACCAGCTGTTGGCCACCCTCGGGCCCGATCGCGGTTTCAATTTCGGCGACTATCTGCTCTCGAACCAAGGTCTCCAAAGCCTCGGCGCGGTCAGCCACGACTTCTACATTGAAGTCCCGCCGTCATTGTCGGCGGGCATGCTGGTGGTGGAGGTTTTCGATGCCGATCTGGGGGCCGGCGACGTGGCCGGCACCGAAGAGCACGATCAGGACAACACGACGAGCGGCTGGGATGCGGCGACCACCTTCGAGCTCTTCGCTCCCGACGGCACGAGCGTCGCATCGATCAGCCTGCCGGGCCAGGACTGCGACCCCGTCACCGTCGGCTTGCAGACCTTCTGCAACAACGCCTGGTCCGACCTGGGCGTTTTCTCCGTCTCCAATCCAGCGCCGGGTCATTGGCGGATGGCCGTCAGTAGCCCCAACTCCGGCCCCACCGACGAAGACGACGCCAACGCCTTCGGCATCCGCGCCCACGATGGCTCGGCCGGCGCCGGAGCCAACGAGATCAATGTCTACGCCGACTCCTACGTCGGCATCGGCCAGGTCTACGCGGCGAGCTTCGCGAGCGATCCGGGGTACAGCAGAACCCACGACTTCTATCCTTACGTGCAGGGCTACTGTTCGCTGAGCTGCAATGACTTCGACGTCGACGTGGACGGCGACGAGTCCTTGACCTGGACGACCCGCGCCGGCGCCTCACCGACCTTCACACCCACCTTCAGTGGCAATGGGGTTTGGGCCGAGAACGCGGTGACCGATTTCGCCTCCGCCAGCGATGCCTCGGACTATGGACTGTGGAGCGCGCGCTGGATCATCGGCTTGTTCAACCACGTCACCTGGTGGGTGGGAGATCCCACCTCCGACAATCCGGCCGACGGGGCGACCACTCCCGCCAGCGGCGGACCGGATATGCAGCCCGAAGCCGGCGCCGTTCGCCTCTACCTGCCGGCCGACGGCAGCCGCTTCTTCGGCGAGCGGGGCGGAGCGGACGACGTCGTCATCGCCCCCGTCAAGCCCTGGGTCGGGCACTCGTGGGCGCTACTGGCCGGCGAGCCGCCCCTCGCCGTCGGCGTCACCAGTCGGGTTCGGGTGACGGTCACCGTCACCAACCCCACCGAGTATCCAATCCAGCTCGACGCCGCCACCGGCGGCACGAATGTGGCCGTGGCAACGGTGCCGACCAACGGCGGACAGACCACCTATGTCGCCGGCTCGGCGGCGATCGCAGGCGGCACCTCGTCGGCCACCGCAGAGGCCGGTGCCGGCCCCTGGACCCTGACCTTCGCACCGGGCGTGGTGGCCGCCGGAACCAGCGCCTCCTTGACCTATGACATCGATGTTCTGCCAACCGCTACCGGCACCCTCGACTTGACCGGCGGCCCGCCACCGGACGCGCCGGCGCCGGGCACGGGAACCACCGCGACTTTCCTCGACGAGACCTGCGCCGATGCCGGCGGCAGCACCTCGGCGTGTGCCAGCGCGGCCCTCTCCCGGGCGACCACCCGGTTCGGTCCGCTCTGCCGCCTGACGGCGGAGGTCACCACTGTCGGAGCGCCCGGACTGACCGTCACCAAGACAGCCGGCGCGGTCGTCGATTCGGCGGGCAATCCTGGCCAGTTCGAGGTTCCCTACACCGTGACCCTCGAGAACACCGGCGCCACCGATCTGGTGATGGTCCAGGTGGCCGACGATCTGACGGCCACCTTCCCCCCGCCGGCGACCTTCGCCGTCATCACCGGACCGACCGCCAGCGGCAGCCTCTCCGCCAACGGCGCCTTCGATGGCGATGGCGACTCGAGTCTGCTGGTCGCCGCAGGGAGTACCCTGCCGATCGGCGACAGCGAGACCATCGGGTTCACGGTGCGCTTCGATCCCAACGGCTTGGCCGGTCCGTTCAACAACACCGCCAACGGTTCGGCGCAGGACCCGATCGGCAATCCGGTGACTGACGATGACGCGGTCGAGATCTCGGTATCCGAGACACCCGCCATCACCATCGTCAAGACCGCCGGCGCGATCACCGACATCGGGGGCGGGCAGTTCGAAGCCACCTTCAGCCTGGTGGTGACCAACCCCGGCAACGTCGACCTCTCGATGGTGCAGGTGACCGACGATCTGGTCACGACCTTCCCGGCACCGGTCAACCTGGTGTCGGCGATGGCGGCCTGCAGCGCCGGTAGCTGTGGCACTGTCACCCTCGACTTCACCGGCCCCACGGACACCACGCTCCTCGACGCCAGCGCCAGCTCTTTGGCACCGGCGGCGACCGTCACCCTCGACCTCACGGTGGTGCTCGAGCCCAACGGCGAGCTCGGACCGTTCACCAACTCGGCAACGGCCGACGCCAGCAGCCCGGCCGGTACGCCGGTCACCGACACCGACACGGCCGACGTGTCGATCGTCGAGAACCCGGCGATCTCCGTCACCAAGACCGTCGATGGCCCGGTGGTCGACAACCTGGACGGCACCTTCACCGTGCCCTATCTGCTGACCGTCAGCAACACCGGCAATGTGGTGCTCACAGAGGTACAGGTCACCGATGACCTGACGGCGACCTTCCCGCCACCATCGTCGGTGAGCTCCGTGACGGTGCCGGTCGCTTCCGGGACCCTGACCGCCAACGGCGGCTTCGACGGCGACGGCGACACGAGCCTGCTCGATGCCGCTGCGAGCACCCTGCCCTTGGCGGCCGTCGAGACCATCTCCTTCTCGGTGACCTTCACTTCGGCGGGAATCGGAGGTCCCTTCACCAATACCGTTGAAGGCGAAGGCAGCAGCCCCGCCGGAACGATGGTCACCGCGAGCGACAGCGTGGACATCTCGGTCACGCCTCCTGATCCGAGCATCGGAATCGCCAAGTCCGCCGGCCTGACGGTCGACAACGGCGACGGCACCTACACCGTGCCAATTCTGATCTTGGTCGAAAACCTCGGTCCGCTCGATCTCTTCGACGTCCAGGTGACCGACGATCTGAACGCGACCTTCCCGGCTCCGGCGTCGGTCATCGCGGTCACATCGCCGACGGCGACGCTGACCGGAGGCACCGGAACGTTGATGGCCAACGCCGGCTACGACGGCCTCGGAGACACCACCCTGCTGGTGTCCGCATCGAGCACCCTCGATATCGGCGCGATGGGTGAGATCGCCTTCGAGGTCACCATCGATCCGGCAGGCATCATGGCCTTCGACAACCAGGCGGTGGCGACTGGAGAGAGCCTCAATGGCAGCACCACCGACCTGTCCCACGATGGTCCCGAGCCGGACCCGGACGGCGACGACAACGCCAACGAGGACGGGGAAAACGACCCGACCCCGATCCTGGTCGAAGTCCCCACGATCCTGGAGATTCCGACCCTCGGCCAATGGGGGCTGATCGCCATGATGACGCTCTTGGTGGCCGCGGCTTGGCGCCGCCTGCAGCCCTGAAGCGACCCTCGATCGGGCGCGCCCCGGAGCGATCGCTCCGGGGCGGCTGCACGGCCCGTTGCTGAGGTCTGAACAAAGAGGCCAGCAGGCCCGAGGAGGGCGCTGAGCGAGCCGCCTCTGCGGCTTGCTCAGCCTCCGTCTAGAGGTCGACCCGCCAGCTCAGGCCCACGGTGCGGCCGTTGCCCTTGAAGTAGGTGTCAGTCCGGGCGAAGGGCTCGGTCTGCGCAAAGTAGTTGAAGTAGTCCTCGTTGAGCACGTTCTCGAGGCCGAGGCGAAGCTGACCGACCGGGATGTCGAGCCACAGGCTGAGGTCGACGAGGGTGTAGCCATCGAAGTCGCGCCCGACCCGAGCCGCCGGACCGCGGAAGTCACGATCGGCGAAGTTCGACACCTGCAGGGTACCGCCGAAGCGATCGTTCAAGCGGCCGTGCAGGAAGAGATTCAAGCGATCCGGACCGATGTTCAGACCGTCGAGGTCGGTGTCGACGCGATCGTCGCCATTGGAGTCGAACTCACCGTTCGTGGCGCCGTAGTTCGCACCGATCGAGAAGCTCTGGTTGATGATGTACTCGGCGAAGATCTCGAAGCCGTCGATCTCCGTGCGCTGCCGCACCACCTCGAAAATTCCCTGATCGTTGCTCGACAGCCGTGAGCCGTTTTCGGCGGTGGAATCGAACAGCGCCGCGCGACCGGTGAAGCGACGCCCCGAGTACTCGACGCCGAGCTCCACATTGTCCGCGATCACCGGCTCGAGGTTGAACAGCGAATCGACATTCAGGCCGGGGACGTTGACGGCGCGCAGCACGCGGCCGGCATCGGGCATGGTGAAGCTCTCGTTGTAGGCGCCGTAGAGGTTCCATCCCTCCGCCGGGCGCACGATCAAGCCGACATTGACCAGGGTCTCCTCGAAGCTCGGCTCACCGCCGCCGACGAAGGTCGAGTTCGCCGCCGCAATGGTGGTGTAGTCATCGACCTCGAGGCGGGCATCCTCGTAGCGCGCACCGCCCGACAGAGAGACTCGGTCCCCGAGGTCATAGTTGAGCTGCAGGAAGGGTGAAACGGTCTCGAACAGGGTCTCGGGAACCCACTCGCGACCACTGCGGTCGAGCACCTGCGCCGACTCGTCGCGAAACACGTCGAGGCCGGCGGTCACCCGCAGGTCATCGTTCGCCAAGAGGCGGTTGTAGGAGAGCTTGAGGCCGGTCTTGTTGGAAACCACCGCCGATTGATCGAGGAACGGCTCGCCATCGACCGTCAACCGGAAGAAGCCACCGAAAGTACCGCCCTCGAACAGCGCCTTGTAGTCCTGATCATAGACCTGGGCGGTGAGGCTCCCGCCGGCCAGGTCGCTGTGGATCAACGTCAACGAGTAAGCGGTGGTCTCGTTGCGGGCCGGATTGCCGACCTCCGAGGAGGGATCGCCCTCGACGGTGCCGGTCGGAATACCCAGGGTCCGATCACCGCGCACGGCGCGGAAGTCGCCGTTTCGCTCGAGATCGAAGTCGTTGATCATCAGGTTGAGGGCGATCTCGTCCGAGAGCACCCAACGACCGTTGCCGAAGAGGCCGACGGTCTGCGAGTCCATGATGTCGCCCTGGGTCGGGTAGAGGCCCACCGGATCACCGTTGGCGTCGAAGAACAGGCCACGCTCGAAGAGCGACGCCCCGACCAGGAAGCCCGCCCGCTCGCCGCCCCAGCCGGTCAGGGCCGAGGCCTTGTAACCCAGCGAATCGGACTCGAGGTCCGCCGAACCGGTCAGGCGGAGATCGATCGAAGTGTTCCAGTCGGACACCAGGTCCGAGCTGCGGGTGACGACGTTGACCACCCCGCCGGTGGCCCCGACACCCTGGATGGCGTTCGAGCCGTTGATCACCTCGATGCGCTCGACAAAGGCGAGGTCGATGGTGTGACCGTCGCGGCTGCCATCGCGGGTGGCGTTGTGTTGCGGCACCCCATCCACCAGATAGAGCGGGTTGCGACCGCGTAGCGTTTCGCCGCGGCCGGTGAGCTTCTGGATGCTGGGGGCGAAGCCTGGGACGGTGCGGGAGAGCACGCTCGCCAGCTCGTCGCTGATCACGGTGTTCGATTCGACCGTCTCGGTGTCGATCAGAACCACCGATGCAGGGGTCGCACTGGCCGGCAACTCGGTGCGGGACGCCAGCACGATGATCTCGTCTTCAACCGGATTCTGCTCCGAGCCCTCCTGCTCCTCTTGCGAAGCCGAGTCCTCGACCTGTGAGTCGCTCGCCGACTCGTCCCCTGCCTGCTGCGCGACCAGCGCACCTCCGGAGAACACCACGAGCGAGCACGCAGCCGACAGCACGAGCAAATTCAGGAACGCACCGCGCTCCTTCGTGAGCCAAGTCAACATGTTCCTAGGTCCTTTCGGCCAGCGGCGTCACCGGCCGGTCGTTGAGGGGGAATCCACGGGCATCCGTTGTGGACGAAAATCACAGTAGCACCGCGAGTCAAGGCCTTTCAGCACGCTTCGAGCCACTGTTGAGACGACCGTGAGACCCTCGTCTCAATGCCATCTCAACCCCGTCTCAATTGCTCGCCAGAGACACCACGGATCGGCATCGAGAGCCCCGCCGGAGCCCTTCTACATCCTTTGCCTGTAAATATTTGAAAGACTGCATGCACTGCCGAAGGGCCTACTTCCGCTCAATCGCAAAGCGTGCGATCACGCGCCTCCTTCTTGCGACAAGAAAAATCGCCTCGGTTCGCCGACCGACACCAAATCCCGCAAAAACTCGAGGCCGGCGGGGTCGAGACCCTGACCCCAGAGGGTCTCCAGGGGAGGAGAGCGGGCGCCCGTTCAGGCCTTGCCCGGCAGCCAGCAGGTGACCACCACACCACGGTTTTCGGCAGCCTGCAGGCTGATCTTGCCGCCGTGGGCTTCGAGGATTTCGCGACACAGAGGAAGGCCGAGGCCGCTGCCGGTCTGCTTGGTGGAGTAGAACGGCAGCAGCGCCTTCTCCATCGTCTCGGCATCCATGCCGCTGCCGTGATCGCGCACCTGAAGGTAGGTGCCGCCGCCGTCGATCACCCGCACTCGCAGCTCGACCCTTTCACCCTCATCGCTCGCTTCGACGGCGTTCTTGATCAGGTTGATCAGCACCTGACGGATCTGAGCGGGATCGAAGTAGCCGGGTCGTGCCGGCAGCTTGCCGACGATGTTCAGGGTCGGAAATTCGCCGAGACTGTCGACCAGCTCGCTCCAGTCGACCTCCTCGCGGCGCGGCCGCGGCAGGCGAGCGAATCGAGCGTAGCCCTCGATGAAGCCCTGCAGGTGGTCGAGGCGCTCGCGGATCAACCGAAAGACCTCTTCCGAGCGCGCCGCATGCTTCGGCTGGCGAGCGATGACGCTGGCCGAGTGAATCAGGGACGACACCGGCGTCAGGGAGTTGTTGAGCTCGTGGGAGATCACCCGGATGACCTTCTTCCAAGCTTCCGCCTCGCGCCGACCGAGGTCGCCGGTCATGCGCCGCAGCAGGATCAGCCGATGGCGTCGGCGGTTGAGGCGAAAGACCCGCTGGGAGAGCAGGTAGGTCTCCGGCGGCTCGCTGCCGGGAACGGTGAAGATGCCGTCCGACTCGCCCTCCAGCATGTCGCGCATCTCCGCCGGAAAGCCCTCCCGGATGAGCTCGAAATCCTGCCCTTCGAGCTTCCTGCCCGCCATCAGCAGACGCCGCGCCTCGCGGTTCGAATAGATCACCCGCTCGAGGGGATTGACCAGCAGAATCGCCGCCGGCGAGCGATCGAGGGCGGTCTGCAGCAACAGCTCGCGCTGGCGCACCGCCAACCGATCCTCGCGCAGAATCTCGCGCACCTCGTTGTAGAGCTCCACCATCTCGCCGAGCTCGTCCTTGCGCTGATAGGCCAGGCGCACGCTGAAGTCGCGGTCGCGGAAGCTCCGGATGCCGTCGGAGACGCCGGTCACCACGCGATTGAGCGGCTCGAGGACGGCGCCGATGGCCCAGGCCCCGGAGGGCAGGCCGACGGCCAGAATCAGGAGAAAGGTGAACCACGGCGACAGGCCGAGGAGGGTGGCGGCGGCGGCCAACGCCGCCATCACCGTCAGCAGCACCAGAAAGACCAGCGTCACCTTGCCGGCGAGGGAGAACCGTCGCGGCTTCGGAAGATCGCGCGCCGGACGTCCCGTCAGCACGGTGGCGGGGGCAGATGCCGTCGATTGCTCCACGGCGCGATTCTAGCGGGCGCCGCCGAACCCAGAGTGATTTAGCCCGCCCTTCTCACGAGGTTTCCTGGCGAGAGGCCGTAGGTTCTTGAAGATGCAAGGCATCCGTCGCTGCAACGACGACGCCGTACTCGACATACTGCAAGGAGAGCAGGCGACGGAAAACGCAGCAGATTCGGGGACATACGGACGCGCAGCGGAAAGCTCGTGAGAAGGGCGGGTTAGACCTTTGGACGCCTTTCGAGCTCGATGCCGAGGCGGGCCATCCGCCGGTAGAGAGCCTGACGGCTGAGGCCGAGGCGTTCGGCGACGCGGGTGACCACCCCGCCCTCCTCGGCCAGCACCTGCACCAGACGAGCCCGGTCTTCGAGCTCCGAGGGCGCCAGATCGGCCGGCAGCGCATCCGACTCGGCAGGCGAGTCGGCCGCTTCGAGACCGAGGTCGGAGACTCGGATCTCGCGCTCCTGGGCCACCACCGTGGCCCGCTGAACGCGGTTCTGGAGCTCTCGCACGTTGCCGCTCCAGGAATGCCCGAGGAGGGCGCGCTCGGCCTCCTCGCCGAGCACCTTGGGCGCGGCCCCTTCGCGGCGCGCGAAGACCTCGAGAAAGTGGCGCGCCAGGGGAAGAATGTCTCGCTGCCGCTGGTCGAGTCCGGGAATCTTGATCTCGACCACGTTGAGGCGAAAGAAGAGATCTTCCCGAAAACGCCCCGCGGCCAAGGCAGCGGAGAGATCGCTGTTGGTGGCGCTCAGCACGCGCACATCGACGCGTCGCGTCTCGCTACTGCCGAGGCGCTGAAACTCCCCGCTCTGCAAGACGCGCAAGAGCTTGACCTGCCCCTGCAGGGAGAGGGAATCGACCTCGTCGAGGAATAGCGTGCCGCCATCGGCGGTCTCGAAGTGGCCGATGCGCCGACTGCGCGAGCCGGTGAAGGCGCCGGCCTCGGCACCGAAGAGCTCGGCTTCGAGCAGCTCCTCCGGCAAGGCACCGACATTGACCTTCACAAAGGGTCGGTCACTGCGCCGCGAGTTGGCCTGCACGATCTCGGCGATCTTCTCTTTGCCGGAGCCGCTGGCGCCGGTGATCATCACCGGCGCCTCCGAATCGGCGACGCTCACCGCCAGGCTGACCACCCGATGCATCGCCTCGCTGGCGTAGACCAGGCCGCGCAGATCGTGGTCCTCGGCCAGATCCTGCCGGGATTGCCGCAGCTCCGAACGCAGCGCTTCGTTTTCGAGCTCGAGGCGACGCATGCGGAGCAGGTTTTCGACGGTCGCCAGGAGCTTCTCGTCGTTCCACGGCTTCTGCAGGTAATCGGCGGCGCCTTCGCGCACCAGCTCGACGGCGGTTTCGAGGGAAGCCCAGGCGGTCATCAGCAGGATGGGTACCCCTGGCTGCGCCTCGCGGATCTGGCGAAAGAGCTCGATCCCCGCCGCGCCGGAGGTCTCGTCGCGGCGGAAGTTCATGTCCTGGACCACCACCCCGAGAGAGTGACTCCGCACCTGCTCGAGGGCACTCTCCGGGGTGGTGGCAGTGACATAGGGAACGTCATGGATCTCGAAGAGCACCGTCAGGGCGCTGAGCACCGCCTCCTGGTCGTCGACGATCAGTACCTTCAAGGGCTCTTGGTTCATCAACGTCCCCTCCCCATCCCCTCAGACTGTGCGGGTGGCAACTTCCGGCGCCACCGAGGTGGCGCGCAGGGCCGGTGCCAGAGCCGCCAAGATACCCGATCCCCACAGCAGCAGCATGCCGCCGGCCAACAGCTTCCAATCGATCTTGGGCATGCCTGCGACCTGCACCAAGGTGTAGTTGAGGCCCAGACTGAGAATCAACCCGACGAAGAGGCCGACGCCAGTGATCAACCAGTTCTCGGTCAAGAAATAGCGCACGATGTCGCCCTTGGTGGCGCCGAGGGCCCGGCGGGTCCCGATCTGCCGCGTTCGCTCGGTCACCGAGAAGGAGGTCAGGCCGATGATGCCCAGGGAAGTCACCAGAATCATCAGCACGGTGACCACCAACAGAATGTTGATCAGCGCCAGCTCGTCGTTGTACAGGCGACGCTTGAACTCGCTCACCGCCCGCACCGTGACCAGGCGCCCCGGCTCGGCCTCCAGCATGCGCTCCTCGAGGCCGGCGGCCACCGCGTCGATGGCCCCCGCCTCGGTGCGCAGCAAATAGCGCATGCTGCGGCTGTCGCCGGGCTCGCCGGCGCGCAGCATGGTGTCCCAGCCGACGCTCGACCAGGGCCAGAAGTTCTGCAGCCGGTCGACCACGCCGATGATCGTTTCCCGAGCCTCGCCGGAGTCGTTCTGAATCACCTTGCCGAGGGCATTCCCGTCCGGGAAGAGCTTGTCCGCCAGAGACTTGGTGACGATGACATTGCGCTCCAGCACGAGGCCGTCCTCGTTGGGCTCGAACTGGAAATCGCTGGCCTCGAAGGTGCGACCGGCGACCAGGCGAGTGCCGAAGGCCGCGACCGCCCCTTCGGTGACCGAGAAATAGCCGAGGCCGACGCCGTCTTCCTGGTCGACGGCGTCCACCGGCCGGCGGCCTGTTCCGCTACCGCCGCCACTCAGCGGAATCGCGCTGGTGGCGATGGCTTCGACGACCCCCGGCGTAGCCCGCAGGCGGGCGATGTCCTGAGCCCGCACGGTGTCGATGAAGTCGTCGTCCTCGAATTGCTTGTCGAAGGGCTCGACGATCACCATCAGCATGTTCTTCTCGTCCTGACCGGTGTCCTCGACGTACTGCCCGTGCAGGTCGAGCACCATGTTGACGCAGTTGACGACGATCGCCAGGGTGAAGGCCACCTCGAGGGCGATCAGCCAGAAACGCACCTTGTTGTGCATCAAAGATCGAAAGATCGGTCCGAGCTCCATGGCTATTCGCTCCTTGTCACTGCAGTTTGAGGTAGGCCGCCGGGGCGATCCGGCAGATCCGCCAGGCGGGATAGGTGCCGGCGACGAAGGCCGCTCCGAGGGACATCAGAATCCCCAGTACGGCCATCTCGAAATCGAGCCGCAAGACTTCTTCGACCTGCACCATGCGACCGATCACGCGTAGCGAGAGAGTGGCCAACAGAAGGCCGAAGACTCCCCCCAGGACCCCGATCACCTGACACTCGATGAGATGCTGCAGGAAGACCGAGGCCTTGCTCGCTCCGAGGGCGCGACGCACCCCGACCTCCGGCGCCCGGGCCAGGAACTTGCCGAGCAGGATGCCGATCAGGTTGAAGGCACAGACCACCAGGAAGAGCACGGCGATCAATGCCAGGCTGGTGACCTCCTCGGCCACCACCTCCTGGAAATCGAGCCATTCGGTGACCGACTTGAGGCGGTTGTTGATCGGCCGGCCGTGGCGCCCGAGGTCCTTCTGCTGCTGAGCGTAGGCGTTGAGGAAGGCCATGTAGCGGTCGCGCTGCTCGGGGGTATCGACCTGGGCCCACATCTGCACCCAGGTGTACTCCGTTTCGAGAAACTCCTCGAACTCGGTGCCGGACCAGAACTTCCAGCCGTTGGTGTTGCCGGCGGTGTCGATCTCCATCGGCTCGACCAGGCGGAAGGGCAGATAGATCTCCTCCGCCGGATCGAAGGCGCCGTTGAGGGTGTCGTAGAACTTCGGCGACGGGCTCCAGGGCGCCATCACCCCGACCACCGTGAAGTCACGATCCTCGATGCGCACCCGGCGACCGACGCTGTCGTCGCCACCGAACAGCTTGACGTTGGTCTCGAAGCTCAGCACGGCGACCTGCTCGGGACCATCGTCGGCCTGCTGATTCCAGCCGCCGCCGTAGAGGAAGGGGACCTCGAACATGGGGAAGAAGCCCCCGGTGCACATGCGGGTCATGGCGCGGAAGGGTCGGGCTCCGGCCTCCTCCGGATGAACCGTGAGCTGGGCTTTGAACATCGCCGACTGGTGGGTCGGGATGTCGCTTTCGAGGAGGGCCCGGGCATCGCGGTAGGTGAGCTGGTCGGGCGGCTCCGTGGGGTTGTCGTCGTCGTAGGGACCGTCCGGGTCCCAGGCATCGACCTGGACGTAGACCACCCGCGAGCTCTTGCTCGGCAGGGGGTCCTTGCCCATCAGGTGGTGGATGGTCACGAAGGACGTCGCCACCGCGATGCCGACGGCGATGCCGGCGATCAACAAAGTCGAGAGATAGGGGTTCCGGCGCAAGCTCAGGAACGCCATCCGAATTTGGTAGGCCAACATGATCTCGCCTCCCCTAGGCGGTCACGCCGTCGCGGTGAGCGGAATCGAGCAAGGGCAAGGGGCGCTCTTGCTCGTGGACATCGAGCAGCTTGCCGTCGAGCAGGTGGATCTGCCGCGGCGCCCGTGCCGCCAGGTCGGGATCGTGGGTGACCACGATCACCGTCGTGCCGGCGCCGTTGATCTTCTCGAGCAGATCCATGATCTCGCTCGCCATCTCGGAGTCGAGGTTGCCGGTCGGCTCGTCGGCCAGAATCAGGTGCGGCGTGCCGACCAGGGCCCGCGCCACCGCCACCCGCTGCTGCTGACCGCCGGAGAGCTGCGCCGGGAAGTGGCGAATGCGGGAGCTCAGGCCGACCACCTCGAGGGCCTCTTCGATCGCCGCTCGCCGTGCCTTCGCCGAGGTACCCCGGTAGCGCAAGGGGACGTCGATGTTGTCGAACACGTTGAGGTCCGGAATCAGGTTGAAGCCCTGAAAGATGAAGCCGATCTTCTCGTTGCGGATCTTCGACATCTCGCGGTCCGACAGGCGGCTGACGTCGCGCCCATCGAGGATGTAGGTCCCGGAGTCGAAGGTGTCGAGCAGCCCGGAGACGTTGAGAAAAGTCGTCTTGCCGGAGCCACTGGGGCCGGTGACGGAGACGAACTCCCCGGCTTCGACCTCGAGGTTGAAGCCACTCAGGGCATGGGTCTCGACATGCTGGGTGCGGTAGACCCGCGTGATGTTGCTCATTCTGATCATCCCGATCTCTCCTTCCCGCAAGCTCTGTCGTCGCCTCAGCGACGCAGAAGTATCTTCTCCGCTCCCTCGAAGCGGTTGGTATCCGACAACACGATGCGATCGCCGACGTCGAGCCCCGAGAGGATCTCGACCTCGGCCACGCTGCGCGCTCCGACCTCGATGTCGCGCAGCACCGCCAGACCGTCTTCGACGACATAGGCCAGACGACCGCCGCCGCTCTCCAGAAACGCCCCGCGCGGCACCTTGAGGGTGTCGCTACGGGTGTCGAGGAGCAGCCGAGTGGTGACTCGCTGGTTTTGCTTCAAACCCTCCGGGGCCTCACCGGAGAAGGCCACCACGCCCTGCACCCGGCTCCCCCGAACCTCCGCCGACAGCGACTCCAGCACGCCGCGAAAATCACGCCCGCCGACCGAGATCACCGCCTCCGTGCCGGGACCGAGCTGCTGGGTGTAGCTCTCCGGCACGGATACTTCGATCTCGAAGGCGGACAGGTCGACCAGCGCCACCAGAGCCTGGCCGACGGTCACCGATTCGCGGTCGGTGACCTCGACTCGTGACACCAGGCTCGAAACCGGCGCCCGCACCGTCAGCTCGTCGACCTGACGCTCGAGATCCGCCACCACCAATCCCTGGCGCACCACCTCGGCCTCCTTCTCGCGCACCTCGAAGTCGAGCATTTCGCGGTCGAGGGCGAGGCGCTGGCGGGCGAGCTCGAGCTCGAGGGTCGAGACCTCGACCTCGTCCTGAGCCTTTTCCAGCTCGACGACGTTGAGCAAGCCCTCGGCCCGCGAGCGCTCGGCGCGCTCGAGGGCGCGCCGGGCGGCCTCGACCTCGACCTCGAGCAGGCGGATGTCCTGCTCCCCCTGCAGGCTGCCCTGCTTGGCCAGGATGCGCTGCCGCTCGACCTCCGAGCGCAGCGACTCGAGAGTCGAGCGCTCCTGCTGCAGGCGACTCTCGATCTCCGGATTCGACAGGCGGGCCAGCACTTCGCCGGCTTCGGCCAGCTTGCCGGCCTCGGCGACCACCCGCACGATGCCCCGCACCGGGCTCACCAGGGTCGGCCGAAAGGCCGCCACCACGTTGCCCTGCACGGAAACGTCGTGCACCAGGTCGCCGCGTTCGACGGTGCCGATACGAATCTCTGCCAGCGACACGGAGGTCTCCGAGCTGGCCCACCGCTTGACCGACGGATAGGCATAGATCGCTCCGGCGATCGAGGCCGCCAGCAGCAACAGCAGGGGCCAACGACGGCGGCGCGGCCGGTCGACCGAGCGATCCATGGCTGAGCTATCTCGAATCACGTCTTCATCCTCCCGTCTGCTCTCTACAGCAAGTCTCGGGCCAACCCTCGATAAAGACCTAAACCACTACCCATCAGGTACTTGAAGGGAATCAACGAATAGAATGACGGCAAAGCCGTTGACAGGTGTCCGGCGCCACCCGGACACCTGTCCGGGCGGCCGGTTAGAAGCCCGAATGGGGATGGAAGTGGATGACGCCGGGCTGCGACGGCAAGGCGCCTCTAGACCGCCGGAAAGAAAAACAGGCGCTGAAGAAGTCGCCACGCGACTCTTTCAGCGCCCGTCAGCGAGACCGTGAGCGTCTCGCAGCGACCCTCCAGAGACTCAGTCGAGGGACTCGAAGATCTGCAGGACGTTGCCGTCCGGATCGACGATCTGAGTCGACCGCAGGCGGAGGTCGTCTTCGGCGATCACCGAGCCCCGCAGCGGCACTTTCTGAGCCTCGAAGAGCTGCAGCGTACGATCCAGGCTCTCGACCTGGAAACCGATCTTGAAGGGACCGAGGACCTCATAGGCCTTGGCGATCTCGGGATCGATCTCGGCCGCGGAGCGGGCACCGGCGAGCTCGATCAGCTCGAGATATGCCCCGGGCCGGCGCAGCAAGCGAATGCGCAGGCCGCGCGCCGCGACATCGACCTCCCGGACCGGCTCGAAGCCCAGCACTCGCTGGTACCAGGCGACGCTGGCTTCGACATCGGCCACCGACAGGGCGAAGAAGAAGGCCTGCCCTTCGAAACCCTTCGGCGCCTCGTCGTCGGCGCTCACCAACGGCGCTGCCAGCAACACGATCAGCCCCAGCAGCCATCCCACCCCCTTCGACTTTGCAAGCATCGTCCGCCTCCATCCGGAATGTCCTCGAAACCACCGCTTCTGCGGGTCCATCCTCTTGGTACGACAACGACGCAGAAGGTTTCTTCAGCCGGCGTCGGACGCCAGGTATCGGCGCTGCAAGATCTCCCGGTGATGGAGCTCGTGACCGGCCACGAAATAGGCCACGGCTCGCACGCTCAAGGGTCCTCCGCCGACCACTCCGCGGCGCTGCCAGGCGGCCTCGTCGAAGCTCTCGAAAAGACTCAGGGTGGCGTTCCGAACGACGGCGTGCTCCGCCAGCAGGCTGGCGGCCGAACGGTGGTCGGCGATGACCTGCTGCATCAGCAGGTCCTGATCGAAGCCGGAAAGCTCGGTGGGATCGCCACGACCGACGCGCAGGGCTCGGTAGGTCAGGATGCGCTCCGTGTCGATGACGTGGAGCAGGACCTCCTTCACGGACCACTTTCCGGGGGCATAGCGAAAGTGCCATTGCGTGTCCGACAGGGGCTCCAAGAGCGACCTGAGGGCTTCGCCGTTGGCCCGCAAGTGGTCGAGGACGGCGCCATCCGTCGGCACGCGGTCGACGTAGAGCGAGGCGAAAGGCTGGAACTCGTCCTGCAACGGGGGCTCGATCTTCATGGTCTGGCTTCCTCGACGGTCGTTCGATCGGCTTCGAATCGCTGCTCGCGGCGGGGCGAACGGGAGAAACGAAACTCGCGATTCTTCACGGAACCAGGGCCCGTAGCCGTTTCTCCGTCTCCCAGGGCAGCGGCCGCTGCTCAGGCTGCCGCGACAGCATCCGCAGCACCAGCTCACAGAGCTCCGGCGAGGTCCCCGGGCGGAGCTCTTCGATCGCCACCAGCTCGCCCTCGAGGGTGCCCCGAAGAAGGTCGCGCAAGGAACCGTTGGGAGCACAGTAGGCCAATCTTCCAGTGAGACAGAAGTAGAGCACGGCACCGAGGCTGAAAATATCCCCGGCGGCACCATGGACCTCACCGCGCAGAGCTTCCGGTGGCACGTAGCCGGGAGTCCCGATGATGCCGACATCCTCTCGCGACAGCGAAGTGACGATGCCGGCGACGCCGAAGTCGGTCACCTTGGCTTCGCCGGCGGAGCCGAGAAGGATGTTGCTCGGGGTGATGTCGCGATGCACCAGCTGCTGGTCATGGGCGGTTTGCAAGGCCCGACAGACTTCGATTCCCAGGCGCACCACCTCGCGCCGCGGCAGCAGCACCTGGTCGCGCAAGCGGGTGAGGAGCGAGACCCCGGTGACGAACTCCATGACGATGAAGCCGACCCCGCGATCGACGCCGGCGTCGTAGACGGAAACGATGTTGGGATGGCTGAAGCGGGCCAGGATGGCCGCCTCCTCGGTGAGCGCCGCCAGCAGATCGAGCTCGGCAACGCCTTCGAGGGGTCCGGTGCGCAGGAAGACCTTGAGGGCCACCGGCCGGCGCAGACGGGCATCCCAGCCGCGCAAGACGACGCCGGTCGCCCCTTTGCCGACCTTCTCCAGCACCTGGTAGCGGCCCAAGAAGACCTGACCGGTGGTCAGGTCGCCATGGAGCAGGGCTTCCCGGAGGCTCTGGGCGGGGGTCGAGTCGATACTGCCGGCGCGCAGCATCTTGGTCTGCAGCTTCTCCACTCGCAGCACCAGCTCTTCCGGCTCGAAGGGCTTGCCGAGATAGTCGTCGGCGCCGCGCCGCAGGCCGCGAATGCGGTGGTGACTGTCGCCGAGGGCCGAGAGGAAGAGCACCGGCAGGCCTCCGGTGCGGGCATCGTCGCGCAGCGCCGCCAGGGCATCGAAGCCGGAGAAGTCGGGCATGTTGACGTCGAGAACGACCACGTCGACGCCGTGATCGAGACTCATCGTCACGACGTCCTGCGCCACCGTCTCGGTGACCACCACATGGCCGGCACTCTCCAGAGCGCCGGCGATGACCACCAGGATGTCGGGATCGTCGTCGATGGCGAGAACGGTCGCCATCTCAGCCCTCGCCGCCATCCCCGGCGAAGCTCGCCGAAGCCACCGGCAGGGTCACCCGAAAAGTGGTTCCGGCCCCGAGATCGCTGGCGAAGGTCAGGGTGCCGTCGAATCGCTCCGCGACGGCGCGGGCGATGCTCAAACCGAGACCGGTCCCGGACTTGCGGGCTTCTTTCTCCTGCTGTAGCTGCGAGAAGGGACGGAAGATGGTCTCCCGCGCCTCGGCCGGGATCCCGGGACCGTGATCCCGAACGGAAACCTCCACCTGGCGCGCCGAAGCGCTGGTCGCCACGATCACCTGTTCCCCTTGGGGCGAATGTTTGACGGCGTTCGAGATCAAGTTGGCCAAGAGCTGGAGAAACCAATCGCGGTCGACCCGGACCGCCGCTTCCGGCGCCGACTCCCCGAGGGTCAGGCGGATGCCGTGCTCGGTCGCAAAACCCCGATTGTCTTCTAACGCCTGCTCGACCAGATCCGTGACTTTCACATAAACCGGTCGCACCTCCAAGAGGTCGGAGCGGATCTTCTGAAAGTCGAGAATGTCGTCGATCAACCAAACCAGCCGCTGGGCATTGCGCGACGCGACGTCGAGGTAGCGCCCCATGGCCGGCGGCACAGCACCGGCCTTGCCCGCCGCGAGCAGCTTGAGGGAGCCGAAGATCGAAGTCACCGGAGTGCGCAGCTCGTGGCTGACGGTGGACAAGAAGTCGTCCTTCAGACGCTCGACGGCCCGACGCTCGGTGATGTCGCGGAAGATCGCCCGCACGGACGACGGCCGACCGCGCTCGAAGGCGCAGCTCAAGGTGCCCTCCACCAGCATCGGAACTCCTTCTCGGGTGAGCAGCTCGGTCTCCACCAGGCCGGCGGCCTCGCCGGCCATCAGCGAATCGAGCACCGCCTGGAAGGCATCTCGCCGGTCGGGATGGACGACATCGAGGGCCCGCAGACCTTCGAGATCTCCCTCGTCATAGCCCAGGAGGCGACGCCAGGCGCCGTTGACGAGCAGAAAGCGGCCCTCCGCATCGACCGCCTGGATCAGGTCGTGACTGCTCTCGAAGAGATCGCGGTAGCGATGCTCGCTGTCGCGCAGCTTGGCCTCGGTCTTCTTGAGGGCGGTGACGTCCTGACCGTGGCCGAGGACGAAGGGCGGATTGACGCCGTCGTTGATCAGCCGCGAGCGAAAGATCAAGGCCCGCCAGGAGCCGTCCCGGGCAACGAAGGTCACCACCCCGCTATGGCCGCTCTGGGCGCGCAGCGACGCCAGGTCGTCGGCGCCTTCGTTGCGGAACTGCTCCGGAATGAACTTGAGCACGCTCTCGCCGAGGAGCTCGGTGCGGTCGTAGCCCAGGAGGTCGGCGGCGGCCGGGTTGACGGAAGTCAATCGGCCATCGAGGTCGTAGGTGCAGATCAGCCCCAGGCTTTCCTCGAAGAGCAGCCGGAAGCGCGCCTCTCGCTGCTGCAGGGCGCGGTTCTTCTCCACCAGCTCGCGGGTCCTCTGCTCCACCGTCTGGCGCAGGGTGTCGCGGGAGGCGAGGAGCTCCGCCTCGGCGGCCTTGCGGGCGGTGATGTCGTGCACCGAGATCACCGTCCCGCCGCCGCCTTCGGCGGGCAGCGGGTTGCTGCGCAGCTCGACCTCGACGGACTCACCGCCGGGGCGCCGCAGCCCGGTCTCCACCGGGACACCCTCGGTGCGCCAGGGATCCTGCTGGGCGAAGAGCCCGAAACGGGTCGGTGAGCGGCCGATGAGATCTTCCGCCGAGCGGCCGCAGAGCGCGACGAAGGCGGGATTGAGATCGACGATGCGGTCGCGGTCGTCGAGCACCAGCAGACCATCGGTCATGGTGCGGAAGAGCCAGCGATAGCGCGCTTCGGCGGCGTCGAGGGCAGCCCGTGACTGCGCACGCTCGCGCTCGAAGGCCTGCTCCTGGGCCTGCTGATGGCTGCGCAGGAGCTCGAAGCGCTCGCGATAGGTGAGGATGGCGAAGGCGCCGGTGCCGACCCCCTGCCCCAAATCTCCCGGCGCGCTCGACGACCAGCGCAGGTAGGTCACCAGCAGCAGGCCGTAGACGCCGGCGGAGATCAGCTTCGAAAGCACCTGGGTGAGCAGGATCTGACCGAACTCGGGCTTGCCCAGGAAGGCCAGGGAAGAGAACACGACAGCATCGAAGAGCAGCACCAGGCTGAGCGCCGCCGGCATGCGCAAAGCCACCGGGAAGGACTTCCAGCGGGTGGTCACGACCTCGTAGAGAACGACGATCAGCACGGCGTCGGCGGCGAGCGCCGACGACCCGGCCAGGAATACGCGGGCGTCGACCTCGAACAGCTCCGGTGGCACTCCGAGCAGATTGGCGACTCCGCCGAGACGAATCTGCGCCTGGGTGAACCAGGAGAAGACGGTCAGCGAGAGATTCGCCAACAAGACGCCGATGATCAGGCCGCGGGCCTTCTCCACCCCGTCGTGGTGGTAGATCAAGAGCAAGGCCACCAATCCCGCCGGGAACAGCACCACCGAACCGGGGGAGACCAGGAAGTCCTCGCCGAATTGCAGATAGTGGGTCGAAGACAGCAGGGTCTGCAGGTACTGATTGGAGCCGACGAACACGGCCAGCGGCACGAGGCCGAAATGCCGGCGCAGGCGGAAGAAGGCCAGCGTGGCCGCAACGGTCACAAAGAGCTGGCCGCAAAGAATCGCGAACTGGGTCCACTCTGCCATCGTTCTCTTTTCTCGGAGGGAGGCTTGCGCCTCGGCCCGCAAGCGTATCCGACCGGGCGGCTGTTTGCCTCCCCCTTCATCCTCGAGAGGAAGTAACTAAGCTCTTACATCTCAGGCCATTCCACCGCCTCGAGCAGCGAGCCGACGGTGTCCGGGGGCGCGCTCGCAGGTCGCTCTCAGGAAAGCTCTTCGAGCTCGGACCAGCGCTCGTACCAGCGCTCGAGATCGGTTTCGATGGCGCGCAGTCGATCCTGCAGCTCGGCGACACGCCCGCCGGAGTCGGCGCCGTAGGTGGCGGGATCGTTGAGCTCCCCGTGGATGGCGTCGCGATCCGCCTCGAGGGCCTCGATGCGCTCCGGCGCCTGGGCCAGATCCTCGCGCTCGCGGTTGCTGAGCTTGCGGCGGCCGCCGGTGGGCTTGCGCGGCGGAGGAGGAGTCGCGGCCGGGGGCGCCTCCGTCTTCGGGTCGGGGCGCTGGACCAACCAGTCGCTGTAGCCGCCGGCGTACTCGCGCACTCCGCCATCGCTTTCCATCACCAGGGTGCTGGTCACGACGTTGTCCAGAAAGGCGCGATCGTGGCTCACCACCAACACCGTTCCGGCGAAGGACAGGAGCAGTCCTTCGAGCAGCTCCAGGGTCTCGACATCGAGGTCGTTGGTCGGCTCGTCGAGCACCAGGAGGTTGGCCGGACGGGTGAACAGGCGGGCCAGCAGCAGGCGGTTGCGCTCGCCTCCGGAAAGGGCTTTGACCGGTCCCCGGACCTGCTCCGGGGCGAACAGGAAATCGGCCAGGTAGCTGATGATGTGGCGGGTCCTCCCGCCGACCACCACCTTGTCGTTGCCCTCGGCCACGTTGTCCGCCACACTCGCCTCGGGATCGAGCTGCTCGCGATGCTGATCGAAGTAGGCGACCTCCAGGCGAGTGCCGTGGCGCAGGCGACCGGCGGTAGCTTCGAGCTCACCGAGCAGGACTTTCAACAGAGTGCTCTTGCCGGAGCCATTGGGACCCAGGATTCCGACCTTGTCGCCGCGCAGGATCACCGTCGACAGCGAATGAAAGGCATCCCGCTCACTCTGCGGCCAGCGGAAGGCCAGGTCGTCGGCCTCGAACACCACCTTGCCGCTGCGCTCCGCCTCGTCGACCCGCAGCCGACCGCGGCCGAGGGCGCTGCGCCGCGCGCGGCGCTCTTCGCGCAAGCGTTCGAGGGCCCGCACCCGGCCCTCGTTGCGGGTCCGGCGAGCCTTCAGCCCCTGGCGAATCCAGACCTCCTCCTGGGCCAGCTTCTTGTCGAAGCGCGCGGCGTGACGGGCCTCGACCTCGAGACGCTGCCGGCGCGCTTCGAGAAAGGCCTGGTAGGAGCCGGGGTAATCCCACAGCGCGCCGCGGTCGAGCTCCACGATACGGGTCGCCAGGCGCTGCAGGAAGGACCGGTCGTGGGTGACGAACACCAGGGCTCCGGGGGCCGCCAGCAGAGTCTCCTCGAGCCACTCGATGGCCGGCAGGTCGAAATGGTTGGTGGGCTCGTCGAGCAGCAGAACGTCCGGATCGGCGACCAGCGCCCGGGCCAGCAGGACGCGGCGCTTGAGCCCACCGGAGAGGGTCTCGAAGCGGCCCGAGGGGGGCAGTTGCAGACGGCTCATCACCCGCTCGACCCGGCGCTCGAGCTCCCAGCCACCGCTGCCGTCGAGCTGTGACTGCACCGCTTCGAGGCGCGCCAGGTCCGCTCCCGGCTGGCGGCTCAGTCGATCGTGCTCGGCGAGCAACCGACGCCAGTGCTCGGCGCCGGAAGCCACCACCTCGACGATTTCGCCGGCGAGCTCCTGCGGCACCTCCTGGGCGAGGCGCGCCACCCGTAACTCCGCCGACCGCACCACCTCACCGTCATCGGGCTCGAGGTCGCCGCCGAGTAGGCGCAGCAACGTCGACTTGCCACAGCCATTGCGCCCCACCAGACCGACCCGTTCGCCGGCCCCGACGAAGAAGCGCACCTTGTCCAGCAAGGGCGCCGCTCCGAAGGCCAGCGACACGTCCTGCAACCCGAGACGGGTCATCGCCCCCTCCCGGCGCGAAGTGAAGATGGCGGCAGCATCGTCATGGCGACGATCCTACTGTGACCGGCGAGGGATGGAAGACGACCTTTCACCTCCGATTCACCACCACTGGCGGCGCCTCATGCCAGGATAGGGCCATGCCGAACCGATTACCGATGCAGAGCGTCGCCGGCGGCCTCGCCGTCCTCCTGTTCCTGCTGCTTCCGCCCTTCGCCGGCGGAGAGCCTCCGGCCTCCGGCGAGGGCGTTCTCGAGCTCGAGCTCCTCGGCCGCTATGACGGCGGCGACGGCAAGGAAGCCGCCGAGATCGCGGCCTGGGATGGTGCCTCCCGGCGACTCTTCGTGGTCAACGGAGCGACCCGCAAGATCGACGTCCTCGACCTCAGCGATCCGCGCCGGCCAAGTCTCGCCTTTCGTCTCGATGTCGGTTCTCTGGGGGCACCCAACAGCGTCGCCGTCCACGATGGCTTGGTGGCAGTGGCGGTGGCCGCCCCGACGCCCCAGGACGATGGCAAGGTGGCCTTCTTCGACCGCGACGGCCAGGACCTCGGCAGTGTCACCGTCGGCGCCCTGCCGGACATGGTCGCCTTCAGCCCAGACGGCAAGCGCCTGCTGGTGGCCAACGAAGGCGAGCCCGACGACGGTTACCGACGGGATCCCCCGGGCAGCATTTCGTTGATCACCATCGCCGTCGGCGCCCCGCGGCAAGAGCACGTCGCAACCCTCACCTTCACGGACTTCGACGCCGGCGGTCCGCGGGCGGTGGAGGTGCCGCCAGGACTGCGGATCCGCCCCAAGGCCACCGTCTCCCAAGACCTGGAGCCCGAGTACATCGCCTTCGACGCCGCCGGCAGCAAGGCCTGGGTCGCCCTGCAGGAGAACAACGCCTTCGCCATCCTCGATCTCGCGACTCCGCGCGTCGAGACCTTGGTCGACCTCGGTAGCAAGGACCACTCGCGGGCCGGCGCCGGCCTCGACGCCAGCGACCGCGACGGCGGCGTCGAGATTCGCCCTTGGCCCGTTGCCGGCCTCTACCAGCCGGACGCCATCGCCGCCTTCGAGGTCGCCGGCGAGACCTTCCTGGTGAGCGCCAACGAAGGTGACGCCCGGAAAATCGAAGAGCGCCGAGTGGGTGACCTGAAGCTCGACCGGCAAGTTTTCCGGCGGCGAGGCAAGCTGCAGAAGAGCAAGCACCTCGGGCGCCTCCAGGTGAGCGCCCACGCCGAGCAGAACGGCGCCGGCGCCTATCGCCGCCTCTTCAGCTTCGGCGCCCGCTCGATGAGCGTTTGGGACGCTCGAGGAAGTCTCCTCTGGGATAGCGGAGATCAGCTCGAGCGGGCGGTCACCGCCATCCACGGCGCCACCCACGATCACCGTAGCGACAACAAGGGACCGGAACCGGAGGGGATCGCGGTCGGACGAGTCGGCGAGCGCCACTACGCCTTCGTCGGCCTCGAGCGCGCCGGCGGCATCGCCGTCTTCGACGTCAGCGAGCCGACAGCACCGGTCTTCGACGGCTACCACCCCTCGCCCGCTGAAGACGTCTCACCGGAGGGCGTGACCTTCATTCCGTGGACCTCCCTCGCCCAAGCTGGCCCCGACTCGGCCACCAGCCCCGCCGAAGCTCCGCCGGAGGCGCTCCTCGTCGTCCCCCACGAGATCAGCGGCACGGTCGTGATCTGGGGCCTCCGACGAGCCGCCCGCTAGCAGACTGCTGAAAAAGTCCGCCTTGCGGCTTTTCCAGCGCTGCTAGCCGTTTGTTTCAGGGGCGCTCGGCCAGGGGGGCTAGAGGCGCCCGCCTCGGCCGCACGCACATGTCGTGCGGCCTCACCCCCGACCTCGGCGACTCTTGCCGCCGCGGGGCCCCGCGGGCCCCGGACCCCGGTGGGGCCGCGGGTTTTTGCAAACACGGAGCCGACAGGGGGAAAATTAACCCGGTGGG
>JBCCHV010000041.1 GCA_039028635.1 Acidobacteriota bacterium | reverse complement strand
CTCCCGTCGCGGCGGCTGAGCCGCCGCCGAGCCCGTCTTGGCTCGGTCGCAGGTTGCCGCTGAGTTTTTCAGCAACCTGCTAGCAGGCTGCTGAAAAAGTCCGCTTCGCGACTTTTCCAACGCTGCTAGCTGTTTGTTTCGGGGGCGCCCGGCGAGGGGGGGCTAAGCGCCCCCTCGCCTGCGCGGCCCGGCCCGAAAAAGTGCGATTTTCGGCGGCCCGCGTAGGGGCTCACCCCGTCCAGGGCTCACCCCGTCTCACGGCTTCGCCGCAGGGCCCTCTCGGGCCCGGAAGCAAGTTGCCGATGAGTTAATCAGCAACATGCTTGCGCCAGCGCAGGCGCCTTTCCGCTTCGTCGCGGGCTCGACCGATCGCGTCGGCGCCATCGGAGGCGGCCAGGTTCTCGAGTCGAAGGGTGGCGAGGGCCACGATCATCACCGCCTGCTGGCGTAGCGAGGGAGGGCCGCTGAAGGCGACGCGATCGAAGGCTTCGAGATGCTCGGCGGCGCGCACCACCAGCTTGCCGAGCACCGCGAAAGCGGCGTCCGACAGCGGTGGATCGCCGCGATAGATGTTGATCCGCCCGTTGGAACGGATCGCGCCGTCGGCCTGCAGGCCGACGAAACGCCGGAACCAATCGGCCCGGAAGTACCCTTCGGCGGCCACGATGCCGGTGTAGTCGGCGATCAGCTCGTCGAGCAGGTTGTTGCGCATCGAGCCGAAGAGGCGACGGGTGAAGTAGTGGGTCGCCTCGTGCTCGCGCCGAATCACCAGCGAGCGCTCCCGCCAGTCGTCGTCCTGCAGACCGAGATCGCCGGCGGGCACGGCGCTGTAGGGACCATTGCTGAGAATCATGAAGCGATCCTGAAACAGCTCCTTGTGAGCCCGGAGGCGGCTGAACTCCTCCTTCCAGGTGGCGGTCTCGCGGTCCTCCGGAGGGGTCTCCCGCCACTTCGCTTGGCGTTCCCGGATGCGCGCCCAGTTGTTGAAGCCGGCGACCATCAGCGCCCCCATCGCCGCCGGCACGGGCCGCGCCTCGTTGCGCCGCCCGAGGGCCTGGACCAGAGCCACGAAGTCCTGGCGCTGACGCACGATCAACACCGGAATGCGCCCCGCGGCGGTGCGGTGGAGCATGAGCTCGATGCCCTCCGGCTGCTCGATCTCGAGCCCCGTCGCCTTCTCCAAGGAATTCACCGGACGACCAGCCAGAGTCGCCGCTCGGTAGTCGTCCGTCGCGCTCATCCCCGCCGCCACCGGAAAAGCGAGCTGAGGCAGGTCGGCGCGCAGAAGCGGCCACACCGCTCCGCCCCCCGCTCGGCGCAACCACGTCGCCCACTGCTCGACACAAGGTTCGTCGTCGTGCGGTAAAGGCTGCTCATCGAGCACCGCGAGATCGAAGTGGTTCTCGTTATAGCGCTCGAGGGCGGCCAGATCATCCCCCTGCGCCCCGAGGGAGGCCAGAATCTGCTCTTGAGCCTTCATGCTCTCCATGATAAATTGATCATATAGCAATACAATTTTGCCATCAGATTTCTATCAAAGAAGAAAAAAGGATTCGATCCTCGAAGAATGCTGATCGGCTCATCCTACAGGCTTCATTCTTCAGCACTTCGGGTATTGGCTGCGGTCGCCATGGTGGCCTGCCTGTCCGACCCCGTGTCGGCCCGAGCCCAGGAAACATCGCACTCACAGGTCGATTTAACGTCCGCGATAAATATTACCTTCGAAAATGACCCGCAGATCGAGCGCTCACGACAGCAGCTCGAGATCGCTCGCGGTGGTCTCGAAATCGCCGCCTCCGCCTTCGAGCCCCTGCTCTCGGCCAGCGGATCGTGGATCGACTCGCGCCTCGCCACCGGTCCCGACAGCGCCGATGAAAGCGAGGTCCTGGGCTTCGGCCTCGGCCTCGATCGGTTGTTGCGCGGCGGCACCCTGCTCCAACCGCGCTTCGACATCGAGCGCGATCCGGGCACCGTCGCTGACGCCACCGTCAACGTCGGCACCCTGAGCCTCGCCCTCACCCAACCTCTGCTGCGCGGCCGGGGACGAACCGCCACGGCGGCCGACGAGCGAGCCTCGCGACTCGACGTCGCAGCCGCCGAGCGCGACCTCCACCAGCTGATCGAGGGGCGGGTGCGGAGTGTCGCCCGCCAGTACTGGCGCACCGTCGCCGCTCAGGACCGGTTGGCCATCCTGCAGGCCACCGAAGACAGCTCGCGGCAGCTGCTGGCGACCACCCGGCTGCTGGTCGACGCGGACCAGACGCCGCGCGCCGACCTGGTGTTGATCGAGGCCGACCTGACCGCCAAGGAAATCGATCGCATCGCCGCCGAAAGCGCCCTCTTCGCCGCCCGTCAGGATCTCGGGCGCGAGATGGGACTCGACGCCCAGGCCCTCCAGGCCTTGGCACCGCCGAGTGATGCGCTTCCCACCATCACCGCCTCGGCGGACCTCCCGACACTGCCGGCAGCGCAGCGCTTCGTCGATCTCGCCACCGAGCGCCGCCACGACCTGGCTGCTCTGCGCTTGCGTCGAGAGGCCACCACGGCGCTGCGCACGGCAGCCCGCAGCGGCCTGCTTCCAGCCCTCGATCTGACCTTCGTCCCGAGCTACTCCGGAGCCATCGAGGGATCCTCCGTCGACGACTTCTTCAGCTCCACGGTGCGCAACAGCCCCGGCCTGAGCAGCGAGCTACGGCTGCAGCTCGGCCTGCCCCTGCGCAACCGCGCCGCCGAGGGCCGATGGCTGCAGGCGACGGCTCGCGATCGCACCTCCGAGCTGCTCGTCGAAGAGCTCCTCAAAGGCCTCGCGGCGGACGTCCCGACGGCCGTCGACGCGGTCGAGCGCAGCCGTCAGCAGGTGCGCTTGGCGGCGGCTTCGGTTCGACTCTTCGAGAAAGCCGTCGCCAACGAGGAAAAGAAGCTGCGCGCCGAGGCCTCCACCCTGATCGACGTGATCACCCAGCGGGACCGCTTGACGGCCGCCCGCCAGCGCATGATCACCGCCCGCCTCGCCTACGCCCAGGCGCTGATCGACCTACGCTTTCAGACCGCCACCCTCACCGCCGTCGCCGACCCCTACCGACTCGGCGACCTAGAGACGGTCCCCGACCCACGAGGAGGAGCGCCGTGATCTTCCGCAAAGTCGCCCTCGAAAGACTTTCTTCCCCGGAGCAGCTCGACCAGCTGATGCGGGTGACCACGCCGGTAGGCTGGCTCGCCCTCGGCGCTATCGGTTGCCTGCTCGCCGCTACCCTGGCTTGGGGAATCCTGGGATCGTTGCCGACGGAAGCCGGCGGCGAAGGCATCCTGCTGCGCCGCGGCGGCGTCTCCGACCTGGTGGCGCGAGCCAGCGGCCAAATTGCCGATGTCCGCGTCCAGGTGGGCGACGCGATTCGCAGCGGCCAGGTGGTGGCGACGGTGCGACAAGAGGCCCTCGAGCGGGAGCTCGCCGAGACCCGGGCCAAGCGCGATACCCAGCAGGAGGAGCTCGACAAGCTGCTCTCCTTCTCCGATGAGCAGCGCCGACTGCAAGCGCGGAATCGTCGCCAGCAGCGCTCTCAGCTGGAGCAGGCCCTGGCCACTCTGGAGAGCGACCGCCGCCTGCTCGAAGAACGCATCGCCGCCGAAGAAGGGCTGCTCGCCGATGGCCTGATCACGCAGCAGAAGCTGGTCACCACCAAGCAGGAGCTCAACGCCACCCGCGACCGCATCGCCAACAACCGTCTCGACCTCGATGGTCTCGAGCTCAGTCGCCTGGAGACCGAGCAGAGCATCCTCAAAGAGATCGAGGCTCAGCGCACTGAAGTTCGCAACCTCGGCTACGAGATCGCCGATCTCGAGGCCCGGCTGCGCGAGAACCTCAACATCGTGGCGCCGCGGCAGGGCCGGGTGCTCGAGCTGATGGTCGATCCCGGCGACGTGGTCGACGGCAGCACGCCGATCCTGTCCCTCGAAGTTCCGGAGGAAGACCTGGTGGCGGTGCTTTTCGTGCCGGCATCGGAGGGTAAACAAGTGGCGCCGGGGATGACCGTCCGGGTCTCGCCGTCGACGGTCAAACGGGAAGAGTACGGCTACATGATCGGCACCGTCGATTGGGCGGCGGAGTTCCCTTCGACCCGCCGCGGCATGCTGCGCCTGCTGGCCAACGAGGATCTGGTTTCGCGGCTGCTCGCCGAGGGCCCCCTGATCCAGATCGACGTCACCCTCGAAGGCGACACCAACACCCCCACCGGCTACCGCTGGTCGTCGAGCCGGGGCCCCGATCTCGAGATCAGCAGCGGCACCCTCGCCGATGGTCGGGTGGTGGTGCGCGAGGATCGGCCCATCCACCTGATCATGCCGAAGGTGCGGCAGAACCTCGGCCTCTAGGATGATCTCGCCCCTCGTCCGATTGGTCAGCGCCGCAGTGATGAGCCTCGACCTGCGCCTCGCCGGAGCGCTCTGACGGTGCTGCGCCGCGTTCTCACCCGCCTGCGTTCCTGGCTGCCGCGGCGACGCCGCGCCCGCACCCCCACAATCTTGCAAATGGAGGCCGTCGAGTGCGGCGCCGCCAGCCTCGCCATCGTTCTGGCCCACTATCGCAAGTGGGAACCGCTCGAGAAGCTGCGCATCGCCTGCGGCGTCTCGCGAGACGGCTCGAAGGCCTCCAACGTGGTGAAAGCGGCGCGCCGATACGGCCTGGTGGCGAAGGGGTTCAAGAAGCAGCCGGAGGCGTTGCGCAGCCTGCCGGCGCCGATGATCCTGCACTGGAACTTCAACCACTTCCTGGTGCTCGAAGGCATCGACCGCGGCAAGGTCTACCTCAACGATCCGGCGATGGGACCGCGCGTCGTCGACGAGGAGGAGCTCGACCAGTCCTTCACCGGCGTCGTTCTGACCTTCACGCCGAGCCAGGACTTCGCTCCCGGCGGCCAGCCCCCGAGCATGGTGCCGGCGCTGCGCCGCCGCCTGATCGGCTCGGCCGCCGCCGTCGCCTTCGTGCTCCTCGCCGGTCTCGCCCTGGTGATGCCGGGGCTGGTGGTGCCGGTGTTCTCGAAGGTCTTCGTCGATCGCGTGCTGCTCGAGGGCCGCCTCGACTGGCTCAAGCCCCTGCTCCTCGCCATGGGCCTGACGGCCGCCGTCCTCGGCTCCCTGACCTGGATCCAGCAACACTTTCTGCTGCGTCTCGAAACCAAGATCGCCCTCGCCGGCTCGAGCCGCTTCCTATGGCACGTCCTGCGCCTGCCGACGGAGTTCTTCAGCCAGCGCTTCAGCGGCGACATCAGCTCTCGAGTGCAGATCAACGACCGCGTCGCGCAGCTCCTGTCGCGCGACCTGGCGACCAACTTCCTCGCCATTCTGGCGGTGCTGTTCTACGCCTTCGTGCTCTTCCGCTACGACGTCGTGCTGACCCTGGTCGGCATCGCCGTCGCCTCCCTCAATGTCGCGGCCCTGCGCTTCGTGTCGCGCAAACGGGTCGATGGCAACCGCCGCCTGCTGCAGGAGCGCGGCAAGCTCGACGGCACCGCCATCGGCGGTCTTCAGATGATCGAGACCTACAAAGCCTCGGGCGGAGAGACGGACCTTTACGCGCGCTGGGCCGGCTACCAATCGAAGGTGGTCAACATTCGCCAGGACCTCGAGCGCCAGACCCAGATCCTCGACACCATTCCACCGGTGCTGTCGGCCCTCAGCACGGCCCTCATCCTCGGCCTCGGCGGACTGCGGGTGATGGATGGTGAGCTCACCCTCGGTGGACTGGTGGCTTTCCAGGTGCTGATGGCGAGCTTCATCGCGCCGATCAACCGTCTGGTCAACCTGGGCGGCAAGCTGCAGACCGTCGAGGGCGACATGGCGCGCCTCGACGACGTGCTGCGCTACCCGACGGACCCGGCCTACGAGGCCGCCGAGGAGAGCTCGGACCCACCCCTCAAGCTCCACGGACACCTCGAGCTGCGCAACGTCTCCTTCGGCTACAACCGTCTCGATCCGCCCCTCATCAGCGGCCTCGACATGGTGCTCGAGCCGGGCAAGCGCATCGCCCTGGTGGGCGGCTCCGGCAGCGGCAAATCGACCGTCGCCAAGCTGGTCAACGGCCTCTACGAACCCTGGGAAGGGGAAATCCTGTTCGACGGCAAGGCGCGCCGCGACCTCGACCGCCGCACCCTCAACCACTCCATGAGCTCCGTCGACCAGAGCATCTTCCTGTTCGAAGGCTCGGTGCGCGAAAACCTCACCCTGTGGGATTCGACGGCCGCCCTGCCGGAGATCGTCGCCGCCGCCCGCGACGCCTCCATCCACGACGACATCGCCGCCCGCCCCGGAGGCTACGACAGCCCGGTGCGGGAGGGCGGGTCCAACTTCAGCGGTGGTCAGCGCCAACGCCTCGAGATCGCCCGCGCTCTGGTCGGCAGCCCCACCCTGCTGGTGCTCGACGAAGCCACCAGCGCCCTCGACTCGACGACCGAGCAGCGCATCGACCAAAACCTGCGCCGCCGCGGCGCCACCTGCCTGATCGTCGCCCATCGCCTGAGCACCATTCGGGATGCCGACGAGATCATCGTCCTCGACCACGGCAAGGTGGTGCAGCGAGGCACCCACGACCAGCTCATGGCGACGCCCGATGGACCTTACGCCCAACTGATCGGAGAGGACTGACGGAACGATGAGCGATCCTCTCCAGCCCCCCACCGGTCCACCGGCCCTCGCCGGCAACGAGGTGCTACCCCTGCCGGCGGGCTCGCCGCCGCGGTTGGTGACCTCCGGTCGTTTCGAGGTCTTCGCCCGGCTCGCCACCGAAGACGGTGGCTGGGGCCGGCGCCTGCACCTCGGATCCGCCGAGACCGGCGACGCCCTCTGTGGAGTCGAAGGCGGAAAGCTGCAGCTGATCGCGGTCAGCGCCGTCCCCTCGACAATCGCGCCGGTCACCGCCGGGACGCCGCCGGCAGACCTCCATCGCGGCATCGACGGCTGGCTCGAGCTGCTCTTCGACAGCGTCTCCCCGCCGCCACCGCCGAAGCGCTTCATCGCCCTTTCCGCCGGCGAGGAGACGGTTCTCGAAAAGAAGAAGACCGTCGCCCGCAGCGACCGCGGTGTCCAGTGGGTGAGACTCCTGGAGGGCGAGGCTCGCTTTCTGGGACGCGCCTCCTTCCCACTCGATGGCCAGACCCTGCCGGTCGGGCGCCGCACCTGGGTGAAGGGAGCGGCGGACTCTCGCCTGAGCGCCCAGAGCACCGCCACCCTGGTCGCCGATGGCCGGCTGGGAAACGCCCTGGAGGAGTTCCACCGCACTTACATCGCCTACCTCGAGGAGCACCTCGCGGGCGAAGCGGAAGCCGACCGCGAGCGGGTGGCGCGGCAGAGCCATCGCGATCGCGCCGGTCTCGCCGCCGCCCACGGCCGCCTCACCCGCGTGCTCGGCGACGACGGCGGGGCGACCGCGGCGGCCGCCAGCGCCGCCACCGAAGACCCGATCCTCGCCGTCTGCCGAATGGTCGGCCAGGCCCTCGGCCTCACCATCCAGACCCCGGCCGAGTCGCCGGAGGGCAAACGGCGCAGTCTGCGCTTCGAGGAGATCTGCTCGGCTTCCCGAGTGCGCTGGCGCCGCGTGCTGTTGCGTGACGATTGGTGGCGTCAGGACAATGGCCCGCTGATCGCCTACCTCGCCGAAGACGACGAGGCGGAACCTCGCCCGGTCGCCCTGCTACCGATCTCGGCGCGCCGATACCACCTGGTCGATCCCTCCACCGGCGAGCGCCACAAGGTCGACGGCGCCCTCGCCGAGCGCCTCGACGGTAGCGCCTTCATGCTCTACCCGCCGCTGCCGGAGCGCGCCGTTCAAGTCCGCGATCTGGCGCGCGCCGCCCTCCGCGGCCGTGGCCGCGACCTCACCACCATTCTCGCCATGGGTGTGGCCGGCGGCTTGGTCGGGCTGGTCGTGCCACTGATGACCGGTCGCATCTTCGGTCACGTCATCCCCAGCGCCGACCGTTCGCAGCTCGCCCAGATGACCCTCGGCTTGATCATCAGTGCCCTTGCCGCCGGCATCTTCCAGATCACCCGCAGCATCGCCGTCCTGCGCCTCGGTGGCAAGGTCGATGGCACCGTCCAGGCCGCCGTCTGGGACCGCCTGCTGTCCTTGCCGGTGTCCTTCTTCCGGCGCTTCAGCGTCGGCGATCTCGCCGACCGGTCGATGGGCCTCGACTCGATCCGAGAGCTCTTCATGGGCAACGTCACCACTTCCCTGTTGACCGCCATCTTCTCGGTCTTCAGCTTCGGGCTGCTCTTCTACTTCAGCCGCCCGCTGGCCCTCATCGCCACCCTGGTGGTGGCGGTGCTGCTGCTCGTCACCGGTGCCCTGACCTACATCCAGGTGCGCCGCCAGCGCCCCCTCTTTGAGCTCCAGGGCAAGATCGCCAGCCTCCTCCTGGGCATCATCAACGGCCTGCCGAAGCTGCGCATCAGCGGCGCCGAGCAGCGCGCCTACTCGCGCTGGGCCGAGCGTTTCGCCGAGCAGCGCGAGCAGACCCTCGAGGTGCGTCGGATCACCAACGCGCAGGCCGCCCTTAACAGCTTCTACGGCGTCATCGCCTCCCTCGCCATCTTCGCGATGGTCGGCTTCTCTTCCCGGGTCGACCTGCCGATCGGCGAGTTCCTGGCCTTCAACGCCGCCTTCGGCCAGTTCCTGGCCTCGTCCTTCGCCATTCTCGGGGTGTTCTCGAGCATCCTCACCATGGTGCCGATCTACGAGCGCGTTCAGCCGATCCTGGAGACGCCACCGGAGGTCGACGTCGACAAGGCCGACGCCGGCGAGCTCGCCGGCGATATCGAGTTCGGCCACGTCTCGTTCCGTTACGAAGACGATGGTCCGCTGATTCTCGATGACGTTTCCTTCCGCGCCGGCGCCGGCGAGTTCGTCGCCCTGGTCGGCCCCTCCGGATCCGGCAAGTCGACCTGCATTCGCCTCATCCTGGCCTTCGAATCGCCCCAGTCGGGCTCGATCTATTTCGACGGCCAGGATCTCTCGACCCTCGCCGTGCAGTCCGTCCGGCGACAGATCGGGGTGGTTCTGCAGCATGGCCAGCCGATGGTCGGCGATATCTACTCCAACATCGTCGGCAGCTCCGATCTCGGCATTCAGGCGGCCTGGGAGGCCGCCGCCATGGCCGGCCTGGCAGAAGACATCCAGGCCATGCCGATGGGCATGCACACGGTGATCAGCGAAGGTGCCGGCACCTTCTCCGGGGGCCAGAAGCAGCGCCTTTTGATCGCCCGAGCGGTCGTCCACCGACCCCGCATCCTGCTCTTCGACGAGGCCACCAGCGCCCTCGACAATCGCACCCAAGAGATCGTCAGCCGTAGCCTCGAAAACCTCAAAGCGACCCGCATTGTGGTTGCCCACCGCCTGAGCACCATCGTCAACGCCGACCGCATCGTGGTGATCGACAAGGGGCGGGTGGTCGAAACCGGTACCTACGAAGAGCTCGCCGCCGCCGGCGGAGTCTTCGCTCGCCTCATCGAACGACAGGTGGTCTAGCATGCGAAAAGTCCTCTATCTCTTTGGCCAGCTCAACGACGAAGACGTCGAGTGGATCACCGAAAACGGCCAGAAACGCGCCCTCGACGCCGGTCAGGTGCTGATCCGCCAGGGGGTTCCCGTCGATGCTCTGTTCTTTCTGTTGCGCGGCAAGCTCTCCGTTCATCTGGGGGCCGCCGAGCGCGAGATCGCCCGCCTCAACGTCGGTGAGATCGTCGGCGAGATGTCCTTCGTCGATGCCCGGCCGCCATCGGCCACCGTGCGTAGCTCGACGGCTGCCCTCGTCTTCGCCCTCGACCGCGCGCTCCTCCTCGCCAAGCTCGACCGCGATATGGGATTCGCGGCACGCTTCTACAAGGCCCTCGCCATCTACCTGTCGACCACCGTGCGCGAGCGCCACCGCGCCCTTGGCTACGGCAGCCAGGGAGATCTCGAAGAGCTGGTCGAGGAAGACGATGTCGACGAGCTCGATCCCAACGTTCTCGACACCGTCGCCCTGGCAGGAGATCGGTTCGACCGTATGATGAAGGCCCTGACCGAAGACTGAGACACGATTCGATGAAGTGCCCGCAATGCCAGTTCGACAGCCCGCCGGAGATGAAATTCTGCGGCCATTGCGGCGTCGGCCTCGCCGCCGCTTGTCCGAGCTGTGCCATTGCGGCTCCCGCCGGATTCCGCTTCTGCGGCCATTGCGGCACCCCATTGAGCTCGGCCTTCGCGACCGCCCCGGCCGCCGGGCCGTCGCCACCGGCGATGGCGGGACCGACGCCCATGGGAGTGGCGTCACCACGAGCGACGACCCCGGGACCGACGCCACCGCCTCCGGCGGCGACGCCCCAGAATCCCTCCCTGGCAGCGGCCCCGGTTCGCACCTACACCCCCGATCACCTGCGCGAGAAGGTGCTGTCGTCGGCCAGCGCTCTCGAAGGCGAGCACAAGCCGGTGACGGTGCTTTTCTGCGATCTCGCCAACTCCACGGCAACGGCCGAGAAGCTCGGTGCCGAGACCATGCACGACATCTTCCAGCACTTCTTCGAGATCTCGCTGGAAGAGATTCACCGCTATGAAGGCACCGTCAACCAGTTCCTCGGCGATGGCTTCATGGCCTTGTTCGGAGCCCCCATCGCCCACGAGGACCACTCCCGCCGGGCGGTCCTTTCGGCCCTCGCCCTGCAGCGAAGGCTGCAGCGCGAGCAGGATCGCCTCGGCGCACCGGCCGGCACCGAGCTGCTCTTCCGCATGGGCCTCAACATGGGACCGGTGGTGGTCGGCGGCATCGGCGACAACCTGCGCATGGACTACACCGCCGTCGGCGATACCACCAATCTCGCCGCCCGTCTCCAGGGCCTCGCCGAGCCCGGGCAGATCCTGGTCAGCGAGGCCGTCGAACGACAGGTGCGAAGCGACTTCGTGCTCGCTCCCCTACCGCCCACGCGGGTCAAGGGAAAGTCGCAGCCGATTCAATCCTTCCAGGTGCTCAGCCGGCGCCGCAAAGAGACCTCCCAAGCTCAGGACCTGACGCCCTTCGTGGGCCGAGAGCGCGAGCTCGGAGCGCTCGAGGAGCGCTGCGAGCAGGCTTTCGGTGGCCAGGGCCAAGTCATCGGCGTCACCGGAGAAGCCGGCACCGGCAAGTCCCGTCTGCTCGTCGAGTTCCACCGCCGCCTCGATCCCGCCCGCGCCACTCTCCTGCGAGGTCGCTGTCTGTCCTACGGCAGCGGCTCCCCTTATCTGCCCTTGACCCACCTTCTGCGCCAGGCAGGAGGGATCTCGGAAAGCGACGGGCCGGAGACGGTGCGCCACAAGCTGGAGCGCAATCTCGAGCTGCTGGGCTGTGAGCCGACCGAGCACCTGCCCTACCTGATGCGCCTTCTCGGGGCCGGCGACGAGCTCCCGGAGCTCACCGGCCGGGCGGTCCAGGAGCGCACCTTCGCCACTCTGCGGCGCGTTTTTCTCAACGCCAGCCGGCTGCGCCCGGTGATTCTCGAAATCGAGGACCTGCACTGGGTCGACGCCACCTCCGGCGAGTTTCTGACTTCCTTCATCGAAGCCATTGCCGGCGCCCCGGTTCTGGTGCTGCTGACCTATCGCTCGGGCTTCGGAGCGGAGTGGATGCAGAAGTCTTTCGCTACCCAGATCGCCATGCGGTCCCTGTCGGCGAACGCCAGTCGCGACCTCGCCGAGTCCCTGCTCGAAAAGCACGGGCTACCCGCCGAGCGGGCCGATGAGCTGCTCTCGAAAGCGGAAGGCAATCCATTCTTTCTCGAAGAGATCGTGCGCAACCTCGCCGAGCTCGACGACGGCGGCGTGCCGGACACCGTTCAGGGTGTGCTGATGGCCCGCATCGATCGCCTGCCGGAAGACCACAAGCGCCTTCTGCAGTCGGCTTCGGTGCTCGGCCGGGAGTTCCCCTTGGGAGTTCTCGAAGGGGTCGACTCGAGCGCCCGGCGACTACTCCCGGAGCTCAGTCACTGGGAGTTCCTCTACCCCTCTCCGAACAGCGAAGAGACCTACTACTTCAAGCATGCGCTGACCCAGGAAGTGATCTATGACAGCTTGCTGACGGCGCGTCGCCGTGAGCTGCACGAACGCTCTGGGCGGGCCTTCGAGGCCGTCTATCGCGAGCAGCCGGAAGACGTGCTCGACCGCCTGTCGTACCACTTCTCGCGCTCGCCCGATGCCGCTCGAGGGGTGGACTATCTGGCTCGCTTCGCCGCCGCGGCGGCTGCCGACTACGCCCATCAGGAAGCCGCCCGTGCGCTGCGAGAAGCGCTCGAAAGGGCCTCCGATCTCGCCATCGAAAGCCGCGCTGAGACCACCCTCACGCTGGTCCTCCAGCTCGCCGATTCCCTCCTCCCGCTAGCCGAATTTCCACAGACCCTGGCCCTCCTCGAAGACCATCGACAGCTCATCGAGGAGATCGCGGATCCAGCCCTCCGCGGCCGCTATTTCTTCTGGCTGGCCCACACCCAGAGCTATCTCGGCGATCAGGAGGCGGCGTGCCGCTGGGCCGAGACCGCCCTCGCCGAAGCCGGCACTGCCGAAGACGAGCTGACCGCCGGCAAAGCCTGCTACGTCCTGTCGCGGGAAGGCTTCTGGACCGGCCGCTTCGCGCAAGGCATCACCCAAGGCGATCGCGCCCTGGCCGCCTTCGAACGCGCTGGCGAGCGTTGGTGGAAGGGTCAGGCCCTGTGGGTGGCCGGCTTCCACCATCACATGTTGGGGCGTCACCGGCGTGCCCTCGAGTGCATGGACGAGGCCCTGCAGATCTCTCGCGACCTGGAGGACTATCGCCTCGATCCGTCGTGGAGCACCGGCTACTTCCTGGCCAACCTCGGCGACAGCGAGGGCGGAGTCGAGCAGTGTCAGAGCGGCCTCGAGCGGGCCAAGGATCCGCTCAATCGAGCCGCCGCCCTCGGGTTCCTCGGCTACGCCTACTGGATTCAGGGCGAGCTCGAGAAGGCCGACGCGGCGCTCACCGAGTCCGTCGAGATGCTCGGTGGAGCCGGCATGTTGCAGCTCGCCGGATGGTTCGAGTCCTACCGTGCCGAAGTCCTCTTCGCCCGCGGCTCCGGAGAGGCGGCCCGGCAAGCGGCCGAGCGGGCTCTCGAGTGGACCGAGCGTTGTCACTTCCAGTTCGGCACCGCCCTTGCCCATCGCACCCTCGGGCGTCTCGAAATGAGCCGCCATGAGGTCGCCGCGGATGATCACCTGCACCAGTCGATCGAGCGCTTCGCCGCCCTCGGGGTCACCTTCGAAGAGGCGCAGACTCTCCTCGACCGCGCCCAGCTCGCCGAGCAGGTCGGGGATCGCAATGCCGGTGCCAAGCATCGCCGCCGCGCCCACAGCCTCCTCGAGCAGCTTGGGGTGAAGGTTCCGCGCCCTGCCGCCATCACCCGAAGCGCCGACCGCACCCCCGCCTGAGCTCCCTTTGGAGCTTCACCCTCGGCCGTGACGGCGAAGGTTTCGTCGCGAGACCGAGTCTCCGACATGCTGTACCAGGAGATAGCCCTTGGCCTCGAGATTCTCCGGCCGCGCGACCAGCTTGACGTGGCTCAGGCAGCGCACCAGCCGGCCGATCCGGCCCACCGGCCAGCCTTTGGCGCGGGAGCGCAGGCTATCGACTCCGGCAAAGGCAAGCAGCGCGTCGGCTCGAGGCCTGGTTGCCAAGTCCCGACGTACAAGGTCGTCGAAGAGCTTGCTCCAGCGAACGTCCCGCGCCGGCTGTCGCCGGAAAGAACCTTCGAAACCGAGCCGTTCTCCGAGGCCTTCGGGCTGCAGGTCGAAGGAGAGATGAGGTCGCTCGACGGAGCTCAGGATTCGACTAGGTAGCTGACTCGACTGGGCCCGCAGAGGCTCCCCGAGGCCTCGAAAGAACCTTGGCCAGCGGTCCGCCGGAAGACCGACGATCTCCACCCTCAGATCTGCCCCTGGACGTCCCCAGAGGGCGAAGAGGTAGAGCGGGCGACTCCCCGACGGGAGTCGACGCAAGACCTCCACCAGGCCTGACCAAAGGGCCTTCGACGGTGTTTCGAGCAAGAGGGCCGGCAGCAACTCACGGCGTAGCCAGCGCTCCGAGAAGGTCGGCGCCAGCTCGATACAGATAACCGGGCGGGCAGGGTCGTCTTTCGGTCCGCAGTCGAACTCCACCCAGACTGCCGGCAAGTCTTGCCAGGGATTGGGCCGACGGGATGCCCAGCGCCCCGAAACGAAGCGCAGGAAAGATCTCGCCGGACCGGCCGGTAGGTTCGCGGCCAGAGGGTCGATCTCACCGGACCGAGTCAGCCGGACCGACAAGTCGACGGGCGCTCGCTGATCGGCTAGGCGAACCTCGAGCGCCGCGAGAAGATGGTCGCCGACTCTGCCGGCACGATCTGCCAGCACGGCGCTCTCCGCAGAGATCGGGGCAAGGTGCTGCAGGATCAGTGGTAGCCACTGACCGAGGTTCTGCCCACGATCCGGGTTGGGCTCAACCGACAGGATGTCCGGACACTCCTACGGGGGTCGCCCGGGAATCGCGAATGGCGACCGACGACCCAAGAGCCAGCTCCCCAGCCATCGGCCGCAACGGAAACCGCTGTACGAGCCGTGATCGGTTCGAAGGCGGATCGATCAGGCCGTCAGGGGCCTCCCCCTGGGGGAGGATCGGGCGGCGGATTATTGCCGGCCCAACCTCCGGCCACCTGATCGAGATCTTCGTCGGAGATCTCTCCGCCGAGCTGCTCCGCCTCTTCCAAAGTCAGCGTGAACCCCTTGGTCTGGGCCCAGGCGACCCACACCGCGGGATCCTCTTCGAGACTCTGGAACTCGTCATTCAGGGCCGGGTCCTCGGATAGAGCGAGGGCCAGACGATTGAGGTCTTCTAGGCTCATGGAATTCTCCTTAGAACCCTACTTGAACGCGCACTGCGGTGAATCTTGGAGTGCAGAATCACTCATTTTCAAAATAGGTCCGAAGTCGCGTCATGTCAAGGGGGGGATCGACGCGCTACGAGTCGAACGCCGCGACAGCCCAAAAAGGTTCAGGGCAACGGAACCACGAAGCCTGGCAGGACGTAGTTCTCGCGCACCGCGTACTCGAATAGGAATCGCCGACGCTCATCGTCGACCAGGTCGGCCACCTCCTGTGGCGCGACGGTGTCGTCGAGGGAAATCGAGCGAAAGAACTCATCCACCGAAGAAACGAAGATCTCTTTGCCGTCGGCCAGCCGACAGATGGGGACTCGATTGTCGAGGATTCCCCGTCCGCGCTCGATGTGGCGAGACATCTCGTCCCAGCGCCAGCTCTTGCGCGCAATCCGAGCCCGCTGCAGGCAGAAATCATAGGAATGGTTGGCGAGGCCCATCAGGAAGGGGCGCTTGGCGATCGCCCGCGACACCGCCTCATCGGCGAGACCGAGGGCGGCGTCCGCTCGCTCCAGATCGTCTTCGCGATAGAGCTGATAGGCGCGAGCGCTGTAGAGGGCCCTCTGAACCACCTCCAGAAGGTCCGGGTGGAGACCGCTCATCTCCGCCTCGAGGAGGTCGAGCTGGCGACGACCGGCTTCGATCCTCCCCTGGCGCAACAACCCGATGGCGCGACGCGATCGACTCAGGCTGCGGCAGGCCTCGGGAGCGAGAAACTCGCCCACCCAGGCCGCTCCCTCGGGTCCCGAAAGGGCCGCCAGGCGAAAGATCGAATCCAGATCTTGGATCTGGGCCGCTGATGCCTGCTGGCTAGTCGCTGCCACTGGGCTCAAAGTTCGGACCTCCAATCTCGTGGTCTGCCGCGGGCGAGCGACTCGACCGATCGATTCGGCGCCACCGCCGGCGCCGAGACCCTCGGCCCGGGAATGACCCCGGCCGAGGATCGAGATCCGGGGACTCCTGGGAGGGAATCCCCGGTCTGAGAGCTTCCGCGCCTGGCGGAGGGTCAAACAACGACGGTGCCGGGCGCGAAGGCTCTACTCGGTGGCGACTTCCTCCGCCTCGATCGTGCACTTGAAGATCGAGCAGGTGAAGCTGCCGCCGCCCGACACGTCGTCCAGATCCTCATCGGTGAGGGACTCGATGTCGAGCTCCTTGATGGTGTCCAGAGCGTCCTTCAGGGTGGTCGGATCTTCGTTCATGATCAGTCCTTTCACTGCGTCGAGCCCTGGGGAGAGCTCGGGATTTGAACAGTCCGTGCGAGATCTAGTTGTCCGAGTCGGCGTCGTCGGCTTCCGCTTCGATCTTGCACTTGAAGATCGAACAGGTGAAGCTGCCGCCGCCGGAGACGTCGTCGAGATCGTCGTCGGAGAGGGATTCGATGTCGAGCTCGTCGATGGTGTCCATGTTCTTCTCGTCGCTCATAACTAACCTCCATGAGGTCTGGGATCGCCGCAGCGACCCGGTTGGTGGTCGGAGCCGGTGGCTCCGGTTGCATCACAGGCTGGCCCTGGGGAAAGAACCAGCGAATCGAAACAGGCCTCCACAGCCCAGGATCGCCCCCCTGCGTCGCGCGGCAAATCACTCGGCTCCGGCAGCATCTCTTCGAGGGTCACGCGCTTGCCGCCAGCCTCGAGAATGGTGCGGAAGAGCTCGACGAAAGACGGCGACTCGAGGTCCAAGTACTGCGGTTTGTGAATCCCGTCGAGGACCGCATGGCGAATTCGCTCGAGGGCGAAGACGTGGCGCGGCAGCCGATGGCGCCGACGCCACCGGACGACAGCGCGGTAGGCCTCTGCCCCCTCACGCTCGAGGATCTCGGCAAGCTCGCCACTGAGAGAGACCACCCAGCGCCGACGCTTGAGGATCAAATGGCCTAGGGAGAGGCGATCGTAGAGGCGAATGCCGTCCGCCACCTGCGCCACCGGTCCATTGGGCAGAACCAGCGAGATCTGACCCGGACCGAAGAGACTGAGAAATTGAATCGAGAGGGGAAGGAAGATGTAGTCGGTGGTACCGAGGTGCGCGGGCGCCAAGGACTGGCCGTCGGGACCGATGAGAGTCAGCAGCCCAGAATCCGGACATCGCTGAACCCACAGATCCTCGAGCCCGAGGGTGCGCCCCTCGCCTTCCGCGACGCGCTCTCCCGGCAGAGACAGGGCCCGCGGCGTCTGCAGCTCGTGGACACCGAGCAGACCACCACGGGTGCACAGCAGGTCGAGGATCTCGCGCTCATCGGTGAGCCGGGAGCGCGCCTCGAAAGCGCTGACGAACTGGCGACGCTCTCGGGGAGCCATCGCCGGCGTGAAGCGACTCGAGTAGCGCCCGGTGCCTTCGAACATCCGGTTGACGACCCAGCGCCCCCCGCCCATCGGCTGTGAGAACACACAGGGGCCGACCCCCGGATCGGCGAAGGCCGGCAGCTCCGTCGCCAGCGCCTCCACCGCGGAGGGATCGAGACTCGATCCTTGCGGGCTCGGCTGGACCGCCGCCGCCAAGCGCCGCCAGAGGTTCTCGCGACGCCGCTGCAGCGCTGAGATGTCGGCCAAACCGAGGGGATTGAAGGCGCTCGGGCAGACGTCGGCATCGCGGTTGGCGATCTCGAAGCGACGGAAATCCTTCCACAGCCCCTGAACATCGGCGAAGAGATCGAGCAAAGGGACCCGCTCCCGCTTCGGCCAACGTCGGTCGAAGGCCTCCCGCAGAGTGAGTCGGAAATCGAGCTGCGGTCTCAGGAAGGCCGACAGTCGGAAGATGGCCGAGCTTTCGGCGATCACCGTCGCGACCGCCTCGGGGTCGACCTGCGCCACCGTGCCGTCACCGTCACCGTCGAGGAAAACATCCTCGAAGCAGGCCTGTACCCCAGGAGCCGAAGCCCCCACGGACCCCTCATCGGCCGCCAAGCGAACGGCCCCTTCCCACACTTGTTTCAGCCTCTCTTCGAGGCCGGCGCTGCCGGTGGCGAAGCCTTGGAGGGCACCATCCAGATCGGCGAGCTCCGCAGCCAGCGTGCCGAAATCCCCTCCGACGCCGGCGACGAAACGCGCCAACGTCGCCTCCGGTCTGGACTGGTTGATCGCCCACAGCGGCGGCAGCAGCAGAAAACCGATCTCGACGAGGCGCTCGAGGGTCGCGGTGACGTCCCGCCCGAGGCGATCCGCTTGCTGCGCCGCGAGCTCGCCGAAGCGAGTCCCGGCGGACGGCGGCACGTCCAACATGCCCTCGACCAGAGGTCCAGCCAAGGTGACCGTCACCATGGCATCCTGGCGAAAGCGAAAATCACCGGCCTCTGTCCGAACCCAACCTCCAGGCAGCAGCCAGCGGTAGCGCTCCTCGGCCACCCGCTGCAATGTCGGATTGACCTCGACAGGACGGTGACGCCGGAACTCCGGCCGCTGGTCGAGCATCGCCACCAGTTGCTCGAGGACGAACCGGTTGAGCCGGGTCAAGGAGCGCGGTCGCCAGGTCTCCGCCGTCAAGCCGAATGCGTCGATACCCTGGTTGCCGACCTTGCCGAGGGCGAGCCGAGTCAAGGTCGAGAACGGTGAAAGCTTGAAAACCGTGCGGCTGACATAGCGCAGCAGGCTTTGCTCGAGGCGTCGGCGCCGGCTGCGCCGCCGGCTGGGCTTCGGCCGCTTCAGCTCCCGAGCCAGCGCGGGACTCGCCAAGCCCAAGCCGCGCATCACCGCCGGATCGGACGCAGCGGCGAGCAGGCGATCGCGCTCGAGGGCGCGGCGCCGAGCCCACCAAGCGTCGCTCTCGGCGATCGCCGCCGCCAGGTCGTCCTCGAGAGCCACCACCTGAAGCGCGAGCCCGGCGAGGGCCGGCCTCTGATCGAGGATCGCCAACCGCGGGCGGCTCAGCGAGCGACCGTTGAAAGCATCGCGCCTGATCGCAAGGAGCAATCGACGATCGTCCTTGGGTGCCGTGCCGATGACCTGGTGAAGGGCCTCGACCAACTGCTCGCGGGCTTCGGCGAGACGCCTCTCGAGCTCTTCGTGAGCCCGCGGCAGAGAGGACTCGGGAAACTCCAGCCACTCCGCCGGCAGGCCGGCGACCCGCAGCAGAAAGGGCGCCCCCGAGGGACCTTCTTGCAGGCGTGGCTGGGCGGTGGAGGCGACGGCAAGCACCATAGACCGGTCTCAGCAGCTCTTCATGGGGTCAGCGCGACGACTTCTTGGGCAGGAGCCGGAGCCACCGATCGCAACAGCAGGTGATACGTGAAGGCTTCGTCGGCAGGGCCGAGGCCAAACTGGTTGGCGATGCCGTGGAGGGCCTTGAAGCTCACCGGGAACCGCGGATTCGAAGCGAACGGGTCGACCGCATAGGACGGCTCGTCGATGCGATCGGCGAGATACTCCTCGAGCCTGGCGAATGCCATCCCGAGCTCGCCCTCCGGCTCCTGGACGGCGCCGCGCCACTGCTGGGTCGCCAGAGCGGAGAGGGAAGCCAGAATCTTGCCGAGAGACTCGGCCTTGGCGTCGAAGCGCGAAATGATCGCCGCCGTCCGCTCGCTCGGATCCTTCGCCCTCTGCACCAGGGAGCGCAGCAGCCAATCCCGGTGGTAGCGCAGATAGAGGACGCACTCGTCGAGCTCCAGGCCGAAGCCGCCGACACACTCCAGAGCCACCTTGAGCAAACCCGACTGCCGCACCCGATGGGCGATCGGCAGCGGCTCCGTGAAGGTGCTCAGGGCCCGGTCGAGGCCGAGACCGAGAACTCGAGTAAATCGATCGACATAACCGTCATCGTCGAGAAAGGGCTCGCTGCCCAAGGAGACGTGGCTGCGGCGATAGCGGGTCCAGAGGAGGGTGCGGTCGGGGTAGTCCTCGGCGGCCTCGTCCTCGCGGTCGATGGCCGGCAGATTGCGCCAAGAGGTTTCCGGCGCGGGCTCCCCTTCGAGGCGCCCGAAGAGCTCGAGGGCCGCCGTCTCGAGGGCGCTGCGGAAAGAATCGGCGGTGCTCTCGTCCCCGTGGAAGCGCACTTTGAGGTGCTCGCCACATTTGCCGTAGCGCATCACCCAGCCGTAGCCGCCGCCGGCGGCTTCGACGGCCGGCGCCACCACCGAGACCAGGACATCGTCCAGGAAGCCGGCACAATACACGTTCGCCGTCACCGCGGGATCGGGATAAGGCATCGCCGTCTCGCTCTCTAGTTGTGCTCGAAGAATCGCGAGTAGCGCGGCGCGACGACGCGGTTGACGCGATTCAGCACTTCGACTTCGGCGTCACTGAGATCGGGATGCCAGAAGTTGATCAGCAGCACGTGGCGGGTACGGTCGGAGAAATTCCAGGCCTCGTGCTCGAAGCTGTCATCGAAGACCAGACACTCTCCCTCGGTCCATTTGCGCGCCTCGCCACCGACCCGCAGGCCACAGTCTCCCGGCGGGATATTGACCCCGAAGTGGAGATTGACCCGCAGGTTGGTGGGACCGCAATGGGGCTCGATATGGCCGCCGGCGGCGAGCGCCGAGACCATCGCCACCTCCCCCACTCGGGGAAGCTGCTCGATGACTTCGAGGGTCTTCGGGCAGAGTCGTTGGCCGCGTTCGACCACTCCGCCGCCGACCTTCAGACCGAGGGCGTTCCAGTCGGTCTGTCCATCCTCGACGCCATCGTCGTAGACGTGGAATGCCCCCTCGGAATCGACCAGCGCCATCACCTCGGCGCGGATTTCTTCGAAGTGATCCGCCAGGATGGCGGCGGCGGCGAGCTCTTCGGGCTCGATCCAGGGGATCGTGCGCAGCTCGGGGATGAACAGGTCGGGGCGCTGCAGGCGGTGGGGCGAGCGCAGCGGCTGGCGCCGCACGGTCCGCACGAAAGCCTCTTCGAGGCGGCGGGTTTCGTCCCCGCCGTAGTGGCTCTTGGCGGCGATCAGAATGTCACGAATCTCTTCGACGGTTTGGCGAAGGGCTAGATCCAAGCCGGACTCTCCTTGCGAAGACTCGTTCCCCGTCCAGATCTCGCAAGCGAGAGCTGCAACGAGTTCGATGAGTGCCGAAAAGTCAGAAGTACTACTAGATAAACTTCAATATATAATCAACATACCATGGCAATATATTCATGTCAACGGCATATATAGACTTCTGGAATGTCTATATGGGTGACTTTTCTCTCCCAGGGAAGGTCGGGATAAACTCGCCGGCGCGCCATCCTCAGCGCCTCGATCACCGCCAACCCGAAGGGCCAAAACCATGCACCGATATCGCACCCATACCTGCGGAGAGCTGCGCTCCGCCAACGCCGGCGACAGGGTCCGCCTGTCCGGCTGGATCCATCGCGCCCGCAACCTGGGCCAACTCCTCTTTCTCGACCTGCGCGACCACTATGGGCTGACCCAGTGCGTGCTGACCCCGGAGAACCCGCACTACGAGGCCGTCTCGGAGCTGCGCCACGAGTCGGTGGTCGCCATCGCCGGCAAGGTCGTGCAGCGGGAGAGTGCCAACGATGACCTGCCCACCGGCCGGGTCGAGGTGATGGTCGAAGAGGTGGAGGTTCTGTCCGCCGCCGAGGTGCTGCCGCTGCAGGTCAGCGGTGCCCACACGGAGCCCGAGGAAATGCGCCTGCGCTATCGCTTCCTCGATCTGCGCCGCGACCACCTGCACCGCAACATCGTGCTGCGCTCCGAGGTGGTGTCGGCGATTCGCCGGCGTATGACGGAGGCCGGGTTCCAGGAGATTCAGACCCCCATCCTGACCGCCAGCTCGCCGGAGGGGGCGCGCGATTACCTGGTGCCGAGCCGCCTCCATCCGGGCCACTTCTACGCCCTGCCCCAGGCGCCGCAGCAGTTCAAGCAGCTCTTGATGGTGGCGGGCTTCGACCGCTACTTCCAGATCGCCCCCTGCTTTCGCGACGAAGACGCCCGCGCCGACCGCTCGCCGGGTGAGTTCTACCAGCTCGACATCGAGATGTCCTTCGTCGAGCAGGAAGACGTCTTCACCGCCATCGAGCCGGTGATGGCGGGCCTGTTCGCCGAGTTCTCGGACTGGCAGATCACGCCGACGCCGTTCCCCCGCATTCCCTATGCCGAAGCCATGCTGCGCTACGGCAGCGACAAGCCGGACCTGCGCAACCCGCTCGAGATCCGCGACGTCAGCGACCTCTTCCGCGGCTCCGACGTCCGCCTGTTCGCCAACGCCATCGAGCAGGGCTCGGTGGTGCGGGCGGTTCCCGCCCCCGGCGCCGGCAGCCGCTCGCGGAGCTGGTTCGACAAGCTCACCAAGTGGGCCAAGGGCCTCGGCATGCCGGGCCTCGCCTACCTCTCCTTCACCGAGGACGGTCTCAAGGGCAGCCTGTCGAAGGCGGTGCCGCCGGAGCTCGCCGAGGCGCTGCGCCAGGCCTGTGGCCTCCAGGTCGGCGACGCCGTGCTGTTCGCCTGCGACCGAGCGGCCGAGGCCGCCAAGTACGCCGGCGCCCTGCGCACCCGCATGGGCGAGGACCTCGAGCTGCTCGAGAAGAACGCCTACCGCTTCTGCTGGATCGTCGACTACCCGCTCTACGAGCGCGACGAGGAGAGCGGCGAGATCATCTTCAGCCACAATCCCTTCTCGATGCCCCAGGGCGGTCTCGACGCCCTGCGCAACGACGATCCGCTGTCCATCCTGGCCTACCAGTACGACATCGTTTGCAACGGCGTCGAGCTGTCGAGCGGCGCGATCCGGAATCACCGTCCGGACATCATGCTCGAGGCCTTCGCCCTCGCCGGCTACGGTGAAGACGAGGTCCGGGAGCGCTTCGGCGGCATGTTCAACGCCTTCCGCTTCGGGGCACCGCCCCACGGCGGCATCGCCCCGGGAGTCGATCGCATCGTCATGCTGCTCGCCGACGAGCCCAATATCCGCGAGGTGATCGCCTTCCCGATGAACCAGCAGGCGCAGGATCTGCTGATGGGGGCGCCGGCGACCATTCGCCCGGATCAGCTCGCCGATGTCCACCTCGCCCTCGACCTGCCGGAGGACGATGAGGACGAGCCCTCCTGAGCCACCGCCGCGCATTCTCTTCACCGACTCTCCATCGATTCGGGAGGCGCACGGCAGGCCTTCTCGCGCCTTCGAAAAGGCGCGAGAAGGGGCCCGCGAGGGCCGTTGACCGGCCCTCCGGCGCGTTGCTATTCTGCAGCCTCCAGGAATTCTCCAGCGTCCCGCTCGTAATGCCCGGTCAGACACGCTCGCTCGAGGAAAGGAGCCTTCATGCTCAAGCGCATCGGTAACCTCATCCGGGGATTTTTCAGCCTCTTCATCTCCGGAATCGAGAAGCAGAACCCACGGGCCCTGATCGAGGCCGAGAAGGAGAATCTGCGGACTCAGATCGCCCGCTTCAATGAAAGCCTGGCCAATCACGCGGCCTTCGTCGAGCGGCTGATGCGGCAGGTCAAGAACCTCGAGAAGCAGGAGCGCGACCTCGCCGCCAAGGCGGCCGCCAACCTCAAGGTCGGCAATCGCGCGGCAGCCGGCCAGTACGCCCTCCAGCTCAAGACCGTCAAGGACCAGCTCGAGGAGAACCGCAATCAGCTCGAGTCCGCCGACGACACCTACAAGAAGCTGGTCAAGTCGCGAGACGTCGCGGTGCGCGAGGCGCGCGGCAAGATCGAGAGCCTCAAGCGCATGCTGTCGGAGACGGAGATGCTCGAGGCCCAGGCCGAGCTGCAGGAGATGGCCAAGGGCATGATCACCGAGATCGGTGGTTCCGGCGACACCCTCAACCGGGTCGAGGAGTATCTCGAGGAGCGCCGCGATCAGGCCGCCGGCCGGGCGCGAGTCGCCTCGTCGAGCATCGACACCGCCGAGGTCGACCTCATGGAGGCCGAGCAGGCCGCCCTCGCCGACCAGGCGTTGAGCGAGTTCGCCGCCGCCTACGGCCTCGACATGCCGGTCGCCGAAGGCATCGCCGAAAGTGACGCCGCCGGAGAGGTCGAAGAGGTCGCCCCGCCGACCAAAGAAATGGGCCCCGAGCTGGCCGAAAGCTAAGACTGAAGGAATCGGGAGGAGACCATGGCAGACAACGTCGGGCCCACGAAGCTGGGCAAGCTGGTGATCTTTCTCTTCGTTCTGGCGCTGTTGGCCGGAGCGGCCTACTACTTCCGCGATCTGATCGCGCCGTCCGGCCAGCAAGGTGGTCAGGTCGACCTCGACGCTTTCAAGAAGATCGAGGCACCGGACACCAGCGGCATCACCACGGTCAACGAATACGCCTACGTGCCGGCCGAGAAGCTGCCGCCGGTGCAGGGCGTCAGTAACTACCAGTGGGATGAAAACGAGAAGATCGTCCAGTTCCCGATCAACGTCTGGGTCGGCTGGCTACCGATCGTCGCCGCCAACGGCGGCTTCGCTCCCAACGAAGACAGCATCTTCTTCAAAGAGCACGGCTTCAAGGTCAATCTCAAGCTGATCGACGATCCGGTGGTGGCGCGCGACGCCTATGCCTCCGGCGAGAGCCACGTGCTGTGGGGCACCCTCGACATGATGGCCCTGTTCGCGCCGGAGCTGATGCGCGACTCGCGCACCGCGCCGCGCATCGTGCAGCAGGTCGACTGGTCGAACGGCGGCGACGGCATCGTGGTGCGCAGCGCCATCAAGAGCGCCCGGGACCTCAAGGGCAAGACCATCGTCTACGCCCAGAACAGCCCCTCCCAGTACTTCCTCAACAACCTGCTCCTCAACGCCGGCATCCAGCCCGGCGAGGTCAATCATAAGTACACCGCCACCGCCTTCGAGGCCGCCGCGGCCTTCGTTTCGGACCCCTCGATCGATGCCTGCGTCTCCTGGGCGCCGGACATCTACACCATCCCCGAAAAGGTGCCGGGCACCCAAATCCTGACCACCACCGTCGAAGCCAACAAGCTGATCGCCGACGTCTGGGCGGTGCGCGCCGACTTCGCCAAGGACCATCCGGAGATCGTGCAGGGCCTGGTGTCGAGCATCTTCACCGCCATGGACCGCCTCAAGGACGACACCTTCAAGGCGCGCGCCTTCGAGTGGATGTCCGACGGCTACGGCATTCCGATCGACGAGGTGCAGGCGATGGAGGCCGACGCCCACAGCACCAACTTCGCCGAGAACAAGTCCTTCTTCCTCAATCAGAACGAGCCCGCCAACTTCGAGCGCACCTGGAAGAACATCACCTTCGTGTACCGCGAGCTGGGACTGATCGGCACGCCGGTGCGCTTCGACGAGGTGATGGACTTCTCCGCCTTGAAGGCCCTCGACGCAGCCGGTACGTTCGCCCACCAGAAGGACGAGTACCGCACCAGCTTCGCTCCCACCAGCTACAGCAAGGTGCGAGCCGAGGCGCCGATCCTGACGCAGACCATCCGGATCAATTTCTATCCCAACTCGGCGAACATCTACGAGCCGCAGCACGACGAGCTCGACAAGCCGATCCCGAACACCCTCTACGACCCCAATGTCGAGGCCACCCTCGAAAAGGTCGGGCGCTTGGCGGGCCAGTACGAGCGCGCCATTATCGCCATCGTCGGCCACACGGACGCTTCGATGAAGGGCTTGGGAGTGCGCTTCGAGGACGTGCAGTCGCTCTCCCAGGAGCGCGCCCAGTCGGTGACCTCGGCGCTGGTCGACAAGTTCTCCTTCGACCCGGACAAGTTCGTCGTCGAGGGTCAGGGCTGGAACCAGCCGGCGGACTCGGCGGATCCCAACAACCACGCCCTCAACCGGCGGGTCGAGATCTCGGTCTACCCGCCCGAGGCGCAGTGATCGAGGAACGATCCCTACCGTGCTACGACCGACTGTGCCAGGACCTGGCGCAGTCGGTCGGCGACGAAGGGCGTGCACAAGCCACGGTCGAGGGCGGCCCGCATCTGATCAGAGCGCAGCTCGAGGCCGCCGACGATGTATCCGAGGCAGTCCGGATGGGCGCAGTTGCACTCGAACTCGTGGGCCAGGCGGGTTTCCGTCCCCGGGTAGAAGAAGGTCACCTCGGACCCCGACTCGAGACCTTGCCGCGCCACGAAGGCGAGGCGCTCCGGCTCGAAGACGGAGCTCGGGAAGCAGGCGTGGTTGATGAAGTCCAGGAAGTCGTTCTGCAGGTGGGTGCGGGAGCCGATCTGGATCGTCCGCAAGGTGCGCTCCGGCGTCACCTCGTCCTCGGAGCAGCGGAAGATGACCTCCCCCGGCAGCACCGGAACCAGGGTGATGAGCTTGTAGTAACCGCGATCGTTGACAATCCGTACCCGTTCCATGAAGTCGCCCCTACGGCCCCAGCCGCCAGAAATTGAATCTATTTATATTTTATTCATAAATATTAGATATAAATCTGCATTTTTATGGTAGCAAATACATCCCGCCTTCGCCACCCCAGCGGATTCCCTTCCCGGTGAGCTCCCCTCCCCCAACCGGCTGGCTCGGCCGTGGCTTCGCGATCCGGGAGAGCCTTCCCCTCTGGTTGCTGTGGGTCCTCGGCTCGATTCCGATCCTCGGCCTGTTTGGCCTGTGGTGGCTGGTGACCGCCGGCGCCACCCCGGAGTCGCGCTGGATCTCCCCCACCATCCTGCCCAGCCCCGCCGAGGTGGTGGCTTCGATTCCGTCCCTGTGGTTCGAGCGCGCCCTGACCCGCAACCTGACCATCTCCTTCACCCGTGTCGTCGCCGGCTTCGCCCTCGCCGTCGCCATCTGCTTCCCCCTCGGTCTTGCGATGGGCGCCTTCACCAAGGTCAAGGCGATGTTCAATCCGCTGGCGATCTTCGGCGCCTACCTGCCGATCCCGGCCCTGGTGCCGCTCACCCTCAGCCTGTTCGGCACCGGCGAGAACCAGAAAGTGGTCTTTCTCGCCTTGGCCTTCGGTATCTACCTGCTGCCATTGATCGTGCAGGCCGTCGACAGCGTCGACGACGTCTTCCTGAAGACCGCCTACACCCTCGGCGCCTCCAAGCTCCAGGTGGTGACCAAGGTTCTGCTGGGGGTCTCCTGGCAGGACATCTACCAGTCCCTGCGCATGGGCTTCGGCATTGGATGGAGCTACATCATCCTGGCCGAGATGGTCGACATCGGGAAGGGCCTGGGCGGCATCATCATCATTTCCCAGCGCCGCGGACCGCGCGAGCACATCTACCTGGTGCTGCTGATCATCGTCGTGGTGGCATTTCTGACCGACCGCCTGTGGGCCGCCATCGGCCGCTGGCTGTTCCCCTACCGCGAGGGACACCGATGAGCTGGTGGAGCGACCTGAAGCTGTGGAAGAGGGACGACGACGAGGCGCCGCCGGCGGCGGAGAGCAGCGCCGAGCCCGCCGCCGTCGCCGAATCGGAGAGTGCCGAGCCGGCTGCCGAACCCGAGGAAAACCCCGCCATCGTCGAGTTCGAAAAGGTCGAGAAGACCTTCTCGGCCGGAACTCCCAAGGCCTTCACGGCGATCAAGGACGTCGACTTCCAGGTCGACGATATTCCGGGCCGTGGCGAGTTCATTTCCATCGTCGGCCCCTCCGGCTGCGGCAAATCGACCATCCTGAACCTGATCCAGGGTTTCCAGGACGTCTACCCACCCACCGCCGGAACCGTGCGAATCCGCGGCCGGGCGGTCACCGGCCCCGGCCGGGACCGCGGCATGATCTTCCAAAAGTACAGCTCGTACCCCCATCGCACGGTGCTGCGCAACGTCACCTTCGGGCTCGAGCTCAACCGCGATCAGCTCGCCCTCGACCGCGCCGACATGGACGACCTGGCGATGGACCTGATCAAGCGGGTCGGCCTCGAAGGCCACGAGAAAAAGTATCCCCACCAGCTCTCGGGCGGCCAGCAGCAGCGCGTCGCCATCGCCCGGTCGCTGGTCCTCAAGCCGCGCATCCTGCTGATGGACGAGCCCTTCTCGGCCCTCGACGAGCCCACCCGCTTCGATATGCAGCGCCTGATCACGGATCTCTGGCACGAGGTCGAGGCCACCGTCTTCCTGGTCACCCATTCGCTCTCGGAAGCGGTCTACCTGGGCGACCGCCTGTGGATCATGACCAAGGCTCCCGGCACCCTCGGCGCCCAGTTCGAGGACATCCTGCCGCCGCGCCGCGGCGCCGACCCGCTCATCGCCCAGGAGACGCCGCAGTTCCAAGAAGCGGTGCGCGAGGTGGCCGCGACCTTCAGCCGCATGGAAGCAGGAGCCCGCCATTGAGCCAGCAACCGCTCGGCTTCGCCGACTACCTGAAAGCGGCCTTCCTGCGGCGCGTCGACGTCCCCCTGCTGGGGCCGATGCCGGTCAACCTGATGGCGGTCGGCGTGATCGGCGTCCTCGGCCTCGCCAACCCGGGTTTCTGGCTCCTCGGCGCCGCCGCCGAGCTCGCCTTCGTCACCGCCACCGCCTCCAGCGAGCGCTTTCAGAAGCTGGTGCAGGGCGAGCGGCTGATGCAGAAGAAGAAGCAGTTCGACCACAAGGTGCAGGTGTCGATGAATCGCCTGTCGCCCCGGGGCCGCAAGCGCTACCGCACCCTGCTCGATCAATGCCGGCAGATTCTGGGCATCTCCGAGAGCCTGGGGTCGGACAACCTCGGCGGCAATCTGCGCGATCTGCGCTCGCGCAATCTCAACCAGCTCCTCGGCATCTTCCTGCGCCTGTTGGTGTCGCGGGAGATCCTGCTCCAGAACCTCCGCAACGTCGACAGCAGCAGCCTCGAGAAGAAGATCGCCGAGCTCGAGAAGCGCCTCGCCGACGCCGGTGAGGAAGGCGACCCGGCGCTGCGCCGCTCCCTCGAAGGCACCCTCGAGATTCAGCAGAAACGCCTCGACAACCTCGAGCGCGCCAGCGCCAATCTCGAGGTGATCGACGCCGAGCTGCTGCGCATCGAGCAGCAGGTTCAGCTCATCCGCGAGGAGTCGGCCGTTTCGGGAGGCCCCGAAGCTCTCTCCGACCGTCTCGACACGGTCACCAGCACCATGACCGAAACCGCCCGCTGGATGGACGAACACCGCGACATCCTCGGCCCGGCCTCCCAGGAAGAGGCCTTCGACCTGCCGGATCTCGGCCGCGAAGTCGAAACCGAAGGCTGACCCGCCCTCAGGAGGACGTGAGATGAGCCACCTGCCCCCGTGGGCCGATCGCATGCGGCATCTCTACCGCTCCGGCTCGGCCAGTCAGTTCCTGCTCCACGGCAACGTTCACGACCTGGTGCCGTTGCCCGGCGACGAGCACCCGACCTACGGTTCTCTGCGCCGCTTCCTGACGGACGTGATGTTTGCGCCCTTCGACGTCGTCATCCACTACGACCGCGGCCGCGGCATTCGCGTCCGCAAGGGCGGCGATCACTTCCACCAGTTCCTCAAGGCCTTCGACTCCTTCCGTGGCACCTCCTGGGCCGCCCTGCCGGATAGCGGCGAGGGCAAGGTCGAGACTCTCGACCTCGCCAACCAGCTACCGCGAGACGCCAAGCGGGCGCTCGAGATCCTCGACCGCTTTCTGCGCGCCAGCCAGCAGCGCACCGACCTCAACGACGACGGTCAGCGGGTGGCGGCGCCGCTGCGCGTCGCCTTGGTCGTCGACTATGCCCAGTTCATCGCGCCCCAGGGCGATCCCCTGCACCTCTCCGGCGACCGCAGCCAGATTCTGATCCGCCTCCTCGACTGGGCCAGCGACCCGGTGATCACCGAAGCCCTGGTCGCCACCGTCCTGATCTGCGAGAACTTGAGCCAGCTTCACCGCAGCCTGGCCGAGAACCCCTACGCCGCCAAGCTCTCTATCGAGCTACCGACGGCGGAGGAGATTCGCGCCTTCGTGCTCCACGCCACCGCCGACGAGGACGACTTCGAGGCCGTCTGCGAGGTCGACCGCGAAAGCCTCGCGTCGCGCCTGGTGGGACTGTCCCGGGTCAATGTCCGCAGCCTGCTGCGCCGCGCCCTCGCCGGCGGCGAGACCATCACCCAGCAGTACCTGACGGACGTCAAGAAGGAGCTGATCGAGAAGGAGGCCTTCGGCCGCATTGCCTTCGTCGAGTCCAAGCGCACCCTCGACGACGTCGCCGGCCACGGCGAAGCCAAGGCCTGGCTGCGACAGGACGCCGAGCTCTTGAAGCGCGGCCGCCGCCGGGCCATTCCGATGGGCTACTTACTCTGCGGTCGCATCGGCACCGGCAAGACCTTCCTGGTGCACTGCTGGGCCGGCGAGGTTGGCATCCCGGTGGTCGAGATCAAGAACTTCCGCGAGAAGTGGGTCGGCGCCACCGAAGCCAATCTCGAACGCGTCTTCAGCATCCTGCGCGCCCTCGGCCAGGTGATCGTGTTCGTCGACGAGGCCGACCAGGCCACCGGCAAGCGCGGCGGCGGCGACGGCGACGGCGGTCTTTCAGGACGCGTTTACGGCATGCTGGCGGCGGAGATGAGCAAGACCGAGAACCGCGGCAAAATCGTCTGGGTATTCGCCACCAGCCGGCCCGACCTGGTCGAGGTCGACCTCAAACGCCAGGGCCGCCTCGACGTCCACATCCCGCTCTTCCCCCCCGGCGACCCGGAGAGCCGCCGCGATCTCTTCCGCGCCATGACGCGCAAGGTCGGCCTCGACATGGACCTCGCCGAGCTCCCCGACCCGCCGGACAACGAGCAGGTCGGCGGCAACGAGATGGAGGGCATCCTGGTGCGCGCCCTGCGCCTTTTCGAGACCCAGGAAGGCGACCAGCACAAGGCCTTGCCCGAGGTCATCGCCGAGGTCATCGCCGACGTCCGCCCCTCGGCCCATGTCGAGCGCCTGCAGCTGATGGACCTGCTGGCGGTCAAGGAGTGCACCGACACCCGCTTCCTGCCACCGCGCTTCGAGAAGCTCTCCCTCGGCGAGGTCAACGAACGCATCCAACGCCTCCGCTTCGCCACCGGCGAGTAGGGCTCTGCCCGCGACCCTGGCGCTCGACTTTGCCGGGCAAGGAGAAGAACCTCACTCAAGAAAAACCGCATTCAAAGAGCTCTTGACAATTTGTGGTTTGTATTGCAAACTTGTTTGCAAATGAAGATTCACGACTCAAACTCACTCAACCGGGTGCGCTTCGCGTCGCTCTATCTGCGCAGGCTTCAGGGCCTTCGGCTAGTTCCCTTCGCCGTCGCATTTCTGCTCTTGGTCATCGCCAAAGCCCTCATCTCCACGAGCGTCCTCACCGGATGGTGGCTCCCTGCCTCGTTGGTTTCTGTCGTCTACCTCCCGGTCGCCCTGGGAGTTGGCGCCCATCTCTTCTACCAGCGGTCCTTGGGTCTGGTGGACGTCTCGGCTCAGCAACGCAAGCTCGAGGGTAGGCCCATCAGTTTTGTCTTTTTCTTCTACCTCGTCGGAGCCGGAGTCAAAGGCATCGCGGCATTCACGTCATGGGAAGGTCTCGCCGGCCTTCAGAATCCCGTCTGGTTCTTGGTATCTGCCGGGACTTTCCTCTGCCTCTTTTGGGAGTGGCGCTGGTTTGGCTACATGACGCTCTTCGTCTACTACCCCGTACTAGGAAGCCTCCTCGGAGCCTTCGTGCTTCTTTCGCTTCCTGAGATCGGTCTCATCCCCCAGGAGGCCTTGGGACCTCTGTCGGCATTGACTCTTCTCGCGGTTGGTATCTGCGACCATCTGGCCCTCAAACATGTACTCAATCCCAAGACGGTCCTGGGCAACTTCCCGACACCTCCACCAGGCCGCCGGTGGAGCTGGAGCCGCTCGAAATGAGCCATCCCATCTCGGACCTCGCCCACCTCGACCGCTTGATCCATGATCCGGCGCGGCTCGCCATCCTGACCGCCCTGTCGGTGTGCGACGCGGCCGACTTCCAGTCCCTCCGCCAGCTCACCGGGCTGACCAAGGGCAATCTTTCGTCCCATCTCTCGAAGCTCGAGGCTGCCGAACTGGTAGTGATCGAGAAGCGCTTCGTCGGCAAGAAACCCAACACCATGGTGCGCCTAGCCGACGAAGGCCGGGGCGCCATCGGGCACCACTGGCAACGCCTCGACGAGCTCCGCCAGCGTGCGGAAGGGATGGAGAAAGAGGCTGACTCCGGTGGGCTGCTGGCGCCCCAGCCGGAGCCGGCCTGAGGAGAGACGCTAGCCCGACCTTCTCACCGCCTTTCCGCTGCGAGGCCGTATGTTGCCGAATCTGCTGCGTTATCCGTCGCCTGCACTCCTCACCGTACGTCGAGTACGGCTGCGTCGCGGCACCGCCGGATGCCTTGCACCTTCAACAACCTACGGCCTCTCGCCGAGAAATCCGGTGAGAATGTCGGACTAGAAGGCGATCTCCCGCCAGCCACAAAAGGGCCCTTCGCTCGCCCACTCGCCGACCTGGCCAGAGGCGACGTCGGTGACGCGCACTTGAAAGACCTCGCCGGTGAGTGAGCCGACGGTAACCTCGAGGCCCTCCGCGATGGGGCGCGCCGTGACCAGCACTTCCGGGTTCTGAGCCTCGAAGAACCAGAAGGCGGCGGAATCGTCGTCGAAGTTCGAACCGCCCTGCGGGACGCCGTCGAGCTCGACCTCGACGGCATAGCGACCGAGAAGGCAGCGCCGCGTGGGGCTCGGGATGCAGAGAAAGCTCGCCGGCTGGGGCCGTGGCGGCTCGCCGAGGGCCGCCGGCCAGGGCGTTGGCGGCGGGGCGAAGGCGGTGAGATGTCCGCCGCCACAGAGGTTGCTTCCCGGCCCCACGACATGCTCGTCACCGAACAGCATGTCGCCGACGACGAGCCTCGCCACCGGATCGAGCGGAGCCCAGAACAGCCAGAAGTGATCGTTGACGGCGCGGCCGTCGAGCACCTTGAGGGCGGCGCGGGGCTGCCCCGTCGCCGGATCGGCGAGGACGCCCGCGAGGGACGAGTAGGGGCTCGGCGCACCACCCGCGGCGAGGCGAGCCCAGAACCGCCCCTGGTGAAGGCAAAGGGTGGAATCGCTCGGTCGGCAGCGCACTTCCGAGGCCTGGAGCACGAGGGGCGTGGAGGTGGTTTCCCCGGCACCGTTGACGACGCGGACGCGGTACTCGCCGAGGTCCTCGATCCAAGAGGCGCGAGCAATCTCGAGGCTGCCGTCGGTCAGAATCGCCAGGCGCCCGTCGCGATCGCCACTCTCGAGGCGCTGCCAGGTGTCGTCCAGGACCTCCCACTCGAAGCTCGCCGGGTTACCGGTAACGGTCGGCAAGAGGCGCACCGTGGAGCCGTCGCCCACGACCTCGATCGCCTCGACGACGGGAACCGAGCCGCCCTCGACCCAGACCTCGATCGTCCCCGATGTCGCACCATTGCCGCAGCCGTCATAGGCGCGAGCTTCGAGGACGAAGCTCCCCTCTGCCAGGCCTGCCGTGTTCCAGAGAACTTCGTAGGGGTGGCTGCGGTCGCTGCCGACGAAGGCGCCGTCCACCCACAGCTCGACCTCTTCGATGGTCGTGTCATCGCTGGCCGTGAGGGCCGCCGGCACGACTCCGGTCACCACGTCGCCGTTGGCGGGCGCGAAAATCCCCACCTGGGGTGGTTGGGAGTCGGCGCAGGCGACGGTGAAGGGCAGCTCGAAGGCGGTGGGGCTCGGGTAAGTAGGATGGCCGTCCGCCGCCACCACCTGCAGAGTGTGGAGACCGGGACCGAGGCCGGAGGTGTCGAGACGGGCCGAGAAGGTCGTGACCGAGGGCCCGCAGCCGGAATCCCCGGGGCGCGGACAAGCCGGAGCGTTGCGACTGAACGCGACGGGATCGACGCCGGCGTAGTCGACGAAGAAGGCGAAGTCGCCGACGCCGTCGCGATCCCGGGCGAAGCCGTCGACGGTGACGCCGCCGGGCTCCACCGTCGCCACGGCCTGGACCGCCGGCCCGGTGAGAAGGACCGATGAACCGCCAATGCAGCGATCGCGACAGTCGAGCTCCTCGTAGCACTCGTCGGTGCCGTCGCCATTGCGGTCCTCGTAATTCATGCCGACGGTGCGGCACTCGGTCTGCCGCTGGCAGGGAGCGTTGCCCGTCGGTGGGCCGCCGCCGCCGATCCACCAGGGCTCGAGGCGCGGCAGATCGCAGAGCTGCGGCAGACGCTGGCAGAAGTGGCCGATGTCGTGGATCAGCACCCGAGGCAGTGGGAGCCCCTCGCCCGGGTCGCTGCAGTCTTGATCCCCGTTCAAGGGGGCGTCTTCGCAAGAGCAGACGACCTCGATGTCGGTGACGTCGGCGCCCGCTACGCGGCCGATGTTGTTGCTCGCCTCGCAAGTTTTCGCAGGATTGTCGACGAACACCGGCTGAACCCGGTACTGAGCGCCGGAGGGGGCCAGGTTTTCAAAGGCGAAGGGACCCGGTCGCCGGACCCGAAGGTTGGCCGTCTTTCCGTGCTCCCCGAGGGTGACCATGGCTCGCAAGAGAACGGTCTCGCCGAGCACCGTGCCCTCGACGGTGCCACCCAGGGAGTACGGCGCATTGAGATCCGATGCCAGATCGCACTCCGCCGGAGAAAAGCTCAAGGGTCGGCCCGAGTGCAGCAGCTCGGTGTTCATCAAGCTGTCCGGGCAGGAGCTGTGGCCCAGGCCCAGAATGTGGCCCAGCTCGTGGGTGAACAGGTTGAAGAGATCAACGGCGGGATTCTCGAGCTCGCCGAGGGTGTCGCGGATCGCGTTGCACCCTGAGCGGCCAAAAACGGTGATCGAGGGCACGCGCTCACCGCTCGGGAACTGCACAATCCCGACGAGCATCTCGGGATGGTTCGTGGCGTTTCCAGGACAGCCGGGCCCGACCTGATTCGAAGCACTCGGCTCGAAGTCGATCCAAACTCGAGGATGAGACTGCCCCGTCGAAGGTGCCGTGAACCGGGGCCACCCCTTGTCACCGCCTTCGAGGTTCAAGGCGGACTTGGCGTCCTCGACAGCCTGATGAACGGCCCCCTGATGTTCTGCAGGAAAGGCCGCCAGGCGCAAATCGACCGAAACGGCAGGAGCGCCTGGGAAACTGACCTCCAAGCCTGGAAGCCCATTCGGGCACGGCTCACTCTCGAAGGCCCCCAACCGCGCCCAGCCGAGCAGGAAGATCGTTATGGCTAGGTTGCAAAGCCGAGCCCCGCTCACGGATGCGAGCGATCCGCCAAGGCGGCTCGCAACTCGTGGAGAGTCATCGCCGGAGTACCCGGCAGCGGGTACGGCACGGCCTCGATGGTCTCGTTCTCGATTCGATACGGCATAAAGACAAACCCATCGATCACGGGGAACTCTGCCTCGGGTTCCCGCGGACGTCCGACGAAGGCCACTTCATCACCAGTGGACGGCGTACCGAGACTGCCGGGTTTGATCGTACAAAGGTAGCCGTCATCGAGCTCGATTCGTCCGACCGGCTCCGTCCACAGGACGTAGTCACCGGGCTGCAAGCGACCCGAGACATCCCGGAACACCTCCTCCAGTTGGATATAGAGGAGCGTCTCGACCCGCGCGAGAAACGGGTGCCACCCGAGCTCCCGAGCTCTCACCACACCTCGACCCGAGAATTGATTGTTCGCAAAAGCGCTGACCACGTCGAAGGACCTCATCCTGCGCAGGTCAGTGATCGACATGGCGTACTTGCAATCGGTGAAGTCCTTACTCCAGCTCTTCAGGCTGTAGGCGAGGTTCTCGATCTCAGTCTTCGCAAGACCATGGTCGTTCTGCCGGGGATTTCCCATGATGAGGCTGTGAGAAACCCAGAGGATCTTGGAGCTCTCCTCGCCATAGTAGAGAACATCGACCCAGGGAATATCCGCCTCAGTGGCCGTCACAGTCGGCGAGCAGAAGAGGATCACCACGGCAAGTACGTTGAGGATCTTTCTAGGAGCAGTCTTTCGCAGGAGCATCTCTTCCTCACTTCTCTCGAACCGAGCTCTAGCGTTCCGAGCGCTGGCGATATCCGCAATTCCCGGCTATCGAAGCTCGTCTCGTGTTCGGGCGACTGCTGGAATGCTAACTGGCCTTATCGCAAGAGGCAAGAAAGTGCCTCAATGGCAGACACCCGAGGCGACAACCCGAGGTCCGCGATCGGCTTCCGCAGCGGTCTCGTCGCCACGGCGTCCGTCGGTCGGCGACGCTAACCCGCCGCCGCCAGCCGGCGGCGGAACTTGGCCGCCACCAGGTAGCCGCGGGCTTCGGACTGGAAGTCGCGCTCGGGATCGAGCTGCTTGACGATGCCCTCGAAGACGATCAGCGACAGCAGCACCATGGTGAACTTGGTGGAGCCGCGCACGCCGTGGCGGCGCTGGGTGTTGAAGAGGTCGAAGGCGAAGCCGCTGACCTCGAAGTCGCTGGCCTTCATCTTCGCCCGACTGTCGATCATCTCGATCATCGCCTGGTCGAAGGCCTCGCGGTCGAAGTCCGCGGTCAGGTGGATGGCGGTGTCGATCACCACCCGGGCGCATTCGCGCCCTTTGTTGTTGACCATGCCGAAGAAGAAGTCGACGAAGTGCTGCAGGTCGTCGTCGTCGAGGGCCGCCACCAGGCCGAGGTCGAGAATGATGAACTCGCCCCACTGACGCAGAAAGACGTTGCCGGGATGCATGTCCGCATGGACGAAGCCGTCGTGGAAGATCATCCGGTAGAGGCCGCGTAGGCCGGCGGTGGCGGCCACCACCCGCTCCTCCTGGGGAACCGTCTGGTCGTCGACCTTCTTGAGGTCCTCGAGCAGCTCCATGGTGAGCACCGACTCGCAACACAGCTCTTCCACCAGCACCGGAAAGCGCACGTAATCGGCACCCTCGAAGTTCTTGCGGAAACGGCGGTTGTTTTCGGCTTCGCGGGCGAGGTCGAGCTGCTCGCGCACCGGACCGCCGATCTCGTCGATCAGCATGCGCAGCGGCACCGTGCGCATCGCCGGCAGCCAGTCCACCGCCGCGGCGAACAGGCCGAGGAGTCGGAAGTCGTCGCGCACCTTGCGCTCGAGGCCGGGCCGGCGGATCTTGACCGCCACCCTGCGGCCATCGGACAGGAGGGCGCTGTGCACCTGGGCGATGCTGGCCGCCGACAGGGGGTCGAGGTCGAAATCCTCGAAGAGCTGGTCGAAGGGCCGCCCGAAGGCCCTCTCCAGAAGCCGCGGCACCCGCCTGGCGTCGAACGGTCGGACATTCTCCTGCAGGCGCGAGAGCGGCGCAATGACCTCTGGAGGCAGCAGATCCGGTCGCGACGACAGGATCTGTCCCATCTTGACGAAGGTGGCGCCGAGGGATTCGGCGAGGTCGGTGATCAGCTCACCGAAGAGCCGCTGAGAGGACGGACCGCGACCGGTGAGGCGGCGCTTCAGGGAGCGGCCGCTCCACCGCAGGCCGTGGCGGGCAGCGTGAAACGAGATCTCGACAGCCCGCAGGGGCAACGACAGGAGGCCGACCATCGCCCGACACCCTAGCGGAGCTCTCCCGGGCTGGCAAATCCCAGGTTGCTCTATCGTCGCCCCGACACAGAGCGGTGTCAATCCGCGGCGTACTCGCCGGTGTAGGTCGCGAGATACCAGTGGTTGCCGAAGGCATCGAGAAGGGCGGCCCCGCGCTCGCCGTAGGGCATGTCTTCGGGCTCGTGGAGGGACGTCGCTCCGGCGTTCAGAGCGCGGCCATAGACCTCGTCGACATCCTTCAGATAGACGTGGAGGGAGCCGGGCCGGGCCGGCCACTCGCCACGCGCCTCAGAGACCTCGACCATCGAATCACCGATCTCGAGAGCGGCGTTGCGAATCACGCCGTCCTCCTCGGTGCGCCCGGTCTCGCGAGCCTCGAAGACCTCGCCCATGAAGGCGATCAGGCCCGCCGCATCGTGGACGGTGAGATAGGGCGTCAGGGTACGAAATCCGGGACGAAAGTGGCTCGGTCGGTCAGTCATGCTTTTCTCTCCTTCGATCGGGTCACTCTTCAGGGAGTGGCCGGTGCGAGCCGATCTTCGCCGCCAGGGCTGTCGGCGGTCTTGTAAAAATCGGCATGTCGGCCTGGCGGCGCTTCGCCCTCAGTCCTCGAGCGGCAGGTGATTGAGATTCCGCAAGCCGGCCTTGAGACGCAGGTACCGCCCCGGGCTGACCCCGGTGAAGGCGCGGAAGTCGTGATTGAGGTGAGGCTGATCGTAGTAGCCGCAGTCGAGAGCGAGGTCGGCGAGGCCGGCGCCGCCACGGCCGGCGGCGAGACCGCGGAGCGCCTGCTGGAAGCGGCGCACTCGCCGGAAGGCCTTCGGCGACAGACCGACCTGCCGCCGAAACAGCGACAGAAAGCGCCGCTCGCCGACACCGAGGTCGGCCGCCGTCTGCCGGATCGAGCGCTGGGGATCGCCTTCGAAGAGAGCGAGGGACTGCGCCACCAGGGCCTCCTGAGACTTCCCCGAGGCCGGCTCGAGACGCCGTTCGAGGGCCGCCTCGAGAAGCTGGAAGCAGCGTCGAGGGGTGGGATCCTCGAAGATCGCCTCCTCGAGCTCCGCCACCTCCGCCCGCCCCCACAGAGCTTCGAGGGGCAGTCGCCGGTTGCGCACCTCGTCCGTCGGCAAGCCGAAGAACGGGTGGGCACCGCCGGGGCGAAAGTGCACTCCCAGAACGCAGGTGTCGCGGGGATCGATGACGAAGGCTTCGCTGTGGGCACCGACCACCAGGCAGCGCTCGCTGGGCTCGCCGGCCAGGTCCGGAGCGGTCGCCGTCAGGCGATTTCCCAGCACCAGGACGATCTCGCAGGTGCCCATCGGTAGCAGCCGTTCCCGACGGTGGGCAGGCGGAGGCCCCTCCATCCACCAGAGCAGCTCGATATAGCGACCGAGCGGGTATCGCGGACAGTAGGCCAGCTGTCGCAAGGGCGCGACGACGGCCTAGAGAATGGCGGCGAGGGCGTCGACCAGGCGCGGCACGGTGCGCTCGTTGAGGCCGGCGACGTTGATGCGGCCGGAACGCACCATGTAGACCGCCTGCTCATCGCGCATGCGGTCCACCTGCTCGGGCCCGAGGCCGGTGAAGGAGAACATGCCGCGCTTGCGACGCAGGAAGTCGTTGCCCTGCGGGTGCAGGTGGAGCCCGCGATCGTCCAGGCAAGCGGCGAGTAGCTGACGCATGTCGACCACCCGCTGACGCATGGCGTCGAGCTCGGCGAGCCACTGTCGCCGCAGATGGTCGTCGGAAAGCACCATGGCCGCCACCGTGCCGCCGTGGGACGGCGGGCTCGAGTAGAGGGAGCGCACGGCACGCTTCGCCTGGCTGAACAGGGGCTCCGTCTCGCGAGCATCGGCGGTGATCATGGTGAGCGCCCCGACGCGCTCGCGGTAAAGCCCGAGATTCTTCGAGAAGCTGCTGCAGACGGCGGCCTCGGGCACGGCGGCGATCACCTTCAGCATGCCGGCGGCGTCGGCGTCGAGGCCATCGCCAAAACCCTGGTAGGCGAAGTCGAACAGCGGCAACAACTGGCGCCGCGCCACCAGCTCGGCGACCACCGACCACTGGTCGGCGCTCAGATCGACGCCGCTCGGGTTGTGACAGCAGCTATGCAACACCACGACATCGCCGGCGACGGCTCCTTCGAGGGCCGCCACCATGGCGTCGAAGGCCAAGCCTTGGGAGCTCGGGTCGAAGTACGGATACACCCGTTGCTCCAGCCCCACCGCATCGAGCAGGGGGCCGTGGTTCACCCAGGTGGGATCCGACACCCACACCCGCGTCTGCGGCGCCACCCGCTGCAGCGTCTCCAAGAAGACCCGCAGCGCGCCGGTCCCCCCCGGCGAGTGCAAAGTGAAGCTGCGACCGGCGGCGACCGCCGGATGGGCCGGACCGAGCACCAGCTCGCGCACCCGCGACGCGTACTCAGCCGTTCCAGGGATCGGCAGATACGACTTGCTGACCTCCTCTCGCAGGATCCGCTCCTCCGCCGCCTTGACCGCCGCCAGCACCGGCGTGGTGCCGTCGGCGGCGACATAAACGCCCACCCCGAGATTGAGCTTGTCGCTTCGGGAATCGCCGCGGTAGTGCTCCGTCAGGCTGAGAATCGGGTCCGGCGGCGCCGTCGCAACATCGCGAAATACAGGACTTCCATCGAGGGTGGTGGTCACGCGCGCAGCTCTCCAAAAAGTCGAAAGTGAACTCCAAGCCTAGCAGAGTCAGCGGCCTGGTATCGAAAGACGGGAGAGTCTTCGGAGTCTGCTATCTTGGCGCGAGTGACCTCGAAGAGCCCCGCCCTGCTCGGCCTCGACGCCGCGTTTCTCTATCTCGAGAACGAGCGTTCGCCGATGCACATCGGCTCCCTGATCCTGATGGAAGGTCACACCGCCGAGGGTCCCTTCGACTTCGCCACCTTTCGCCGACGCCTGGAGCGGCGCGTCTTGCGGGTGCCCATTCTGCGACAGCGGCTGGTGCAGGATCCGACCGGCCTGGGCAGCCCGTCCTGGGTCGACGACGAGGCCTTCGACCTCGATCATCATCTCCATCACACGAGCCTCGCCGAACCCGGCGGCTGGGCGCAATTGCGCTCCCTGATGGCGCACGAGATCGCCCAGCCCCTCGACCGCTCGCGGCCGCTGTGGGAGATCCTCTTCATCGACGGCCTCGGCGACCTGCCGGAAACGCCGCCGGGGGCCGTGGCGTTGATCTCCAAAATGCACCACGCCGCCGTCGACGGTGTTTCCGGTGCCGAGATCCTCGGGGCTCTCTTCGACCTCAGCCCCGAGCCCGGTCCCGAGCCGGAGCGGCCGCCCTGGCGCCCCACCAACGCCCCCTCCGACCTCGAGCTGCTGCTCGCCACCGGCAAGCGCGCCATCGGCAAGCCCCTCGGCCTCGCCAAGGCCGTCGGCCGCACAGTCAAGGGCTTGGCCGGCTCCGGAGCGCTGCTCGCCCTGCGCCGGATCAAACCGCCGCCGGTGCCCTTCTCCGCTCCCCGCACGCCCCTCAACCAGCCGGTTGGCAAGCTGCGTTCCTGGGACGGCGTCACCCTGCCGCTCGACCGCATCAAGGCACTCAAGGGACGCATCGAGGGGGCCACCGTCAACGATGTCGTGCTCACCATCTGCTCCGGTGCCCTGCGCCGCTACCTCGGCGAGCACGACGCTCTGCCGGAGGATCCCCTGGTCGCGATGGCGCCAATCTCGGTGCGCGGCGACGACGAGAAGAGCTCCCTCGGCAATCGCGTCTCGGCCATGCTGGTGCCCCTCGCGACTCACCTGCCGGCTCCCCTCGAGCGCCTGCAGGCGATTCACCGCGATGCCGTCGGCAGCAAGAGCTACCATCGCGCCATCGGTGCCGACACGCTCACCGACTACAGCAATTTCGTGCCCTTTTCGGTCGCCGCCCTGGCCGCTCGGCTCTACACCGGCATGGGCGCCGCGCGTCTCCATCGGCCGGCCTTCAATGTCGTCATCACCAACGTTCCTGGGCCGCAGGTACCGCTCTACCTGGGCGGCTCACGCATGCTGTCGCACCTCGGCACGGCGCCGCTGTTCGACGGTATCGGTCTCCTGCTGGCGATCTTCAGCTATGACGGCGGTCTCGGCATAGGCGTCACCGCCTGCCGCCGCCTGATGCCCGATGTCGAGTTCTTCACCAACGCCCTCTCCGAGTCTCTCGACGAGCTCGAAGCGGCGGTGTCCGCCAGCGAGGAGACCCGATGACCGAACCGATTCGCCCGCCGTCGCCGCTGTGGCTGATGCTCGAGCCGCGAGCGGTCTACGAAGCCGCCGCCTCGGTGTTCGCTCTGCCGGTGCTGCGCAAGGCACCGCGCGGCGACGGCCATGGCGTGATGGTGATGCCCGGCTTCATGGCCAGCGACCTGTCCACGGAACCGCTGCGCGGTTACCTCAATTACCTCGGCTATCGCCCCTTCCGCTGGCGCCTGGGACGCAACCTCGGGCTCCGGCGCGGCCTCGAGCGCCGCATGGCGGCGCGGCTGGCGTCGGTTCGCAAACGCAGCGGCCGGCCGGTCACCCTGATCGGCTGGAGCCTGGGGGGTGTCTTCGCCCGCGAGCTCGCCCGCGAGAACCCCGATGCGGTGCGCCAGGTGATCACCCTCGGCAGCCCCTTCACCGGCAGCCCGAAGGCCAACTGGGCGTGGCGCCTGTTCGAAGTCACCAGCGGCCTCAAGCTCGACGAGATGGACCCGACGGACATCGCTCAACGCAGCGAGCCCCTGCCGGTGCCGAGCACCGCCATCTTCTCGCGCAGCGACGGCATCACGGCCTGGCAGTGCTGTGTCGAGCGCCACGGCGAGCACAGCGAGAGCATCGAAGTCGTGGGCAGCCACTTCGGTCTCGGCTTCAACCCCGTCGTGCTCTACACCATCGCCGACCGCTTGGCCCAGGAGGAAGGCCGGTGGCGCCCCTTCGAGCGCCACGGCCTGCGCCGCTACTTCTACCCCCGCTCGCGCACCTCCTGAGCCTTCCGCTCGCGGCGTTGCGAATCAGGAGACGTTTTGCAGCAATCCACCGTCCTCGTAGCGCTCCTCCTCCTGGCCGCGACGCTGGCGGGCGTCGCGAGCGCCGAAACTGCGCCCGACGAGGCGATCGAGATCGGCCGCAGCCACCTGCTGGAATCGAAGCTGCTGGAGCAAACCCGTCGCATCAACGTCTACCTGCCGAAAAGCTATGACGAGTCGCCGCAACGCCATTACCCGGTGCTCTACCTGCTCGATGGCGGGGTGCGGGAGGACTTCGTCCACATCACCGGTCTCGCCTCCCTCGCCGCCGACTATCGCAACCTGCGGGAGTTTCTGGTGGTGGGCATCGAGAACATCGACCGCTACCACGATCTGACCTCGCCGACGGCCGTCGAAGCTGAAAGGCAACGCCTGCCCACCGCCGGCGGCGCCGCCGAGTTCCGCACCTTCCTCGGCCGCGAGCTGCTTCCCTGGGTGAAGTCCCGGTTCCGGGTGACCGGAGAGACGGTTCTGATCGGAGAGTCCCTGGCAGGCCATTTCGTGGTCGAGACCTACCTCGAGCAGCCGCGAATGTTCCAGGGCTATGTCGCCGTCAGTCCTTCCCTGTGGTGGAACGACCAAAGACTCGCCAAGGGAGCCGCGAGCGCCCTCCGCCGACCGCGCCCGGCTGACCGCCACCTGTTTCTGGCCATCGCCGACGAAGGCGGAGCCATGCAAGAGGGACTCGATCGCCTGCTCGCAGCTCTGGCCGCGGTCTCGGCGTCGAGCTGGACCTTCGAGCCCTTCCCCGGCGAAACCCACGGCACCATCTTCCATCCCGCCGCCTGGACCGCCCTACGCCAGCTCTTCGCCCTGGAGCCGGCCGGATCCGGTCAGGACTCGAGCTGAGCCACCAGCGTCTTTGGCGCCTGCAGTCGATAGCTCTCTTCGAGCCAACGCTCGAGCACCCCTGCGGGAGGACGCTCCGCCGGGTCGAACTTGAAGATTCCCCAGCCGCCCTTGCCGACGCTCCAGCGATCGGGTCGGGTCTCGGCCAGCGTCTGGGCTTCCTCGAGGGACGGCCCCAGCTTGACCATCACGTTGTACTCGTTGGCCTTCTCGCCGAGGTAGAGGAAGCCCTTCTTGCGCACCTTGAAGCTACGCTTGACGCAGGAATCTCCCTCTTCGACGCCAGGAAAAGCCAGGGCCCGAGCCCGCAGGTCGAGGATCACTTCGTGCTGAAACTCTTCTTTGGTCATGGCCGAAGACTAACCTGTCGAGCCAGCCACGGCCATCGTGTCCACCAGCCTCGGGTCGTCGCATTCGACAGACCGTGATCAAGGGCGAATCAGCGGAATGCCCTCGAAGGTCGCTTCGACCTGGATCCGACGACGCTGGTCACGCGGCTTGAAGGAGTACTCCTCGGCCTCGAAGTAGAGCCTGCCCGAGAACTTGCCATCGACAAAGCGCTCGATCGCCAGCGCCCCGTCATCGGGTCGGAAGCGGTCCGTATTGTCGGCCATGCTCGGCGGGGTGAAGTGAAGATCGACATCGAGGTCACTGTTCTTCAGCGCGTAGGCGGCGACCTCGAGGTCCACTGGAACCGCAATCAGATTGAGCCGAGCCCCGGGCCACTCGGGGTCGTCGCCACGGAAGACGAGCTGCAGGCTCTCGGTGCCCTCGGGCATGAAGCCGGCCGGGTCGAGGCGGCTGGAGGTCAGCTCCAGGCGCCGTTCGATGTCGCCGGTGACGGTCATCGCACCCACCACTTCGGCACCGGCTCCGGCCCGGGCCCCGCCAGCAGGGGAGCCCTCCTGGCAGCCGATGGCGAGTAGCAGAACAAGAAGCGTGGCCAGCAGGCCGGACTTCGGCAGGTCATCTCGCATCACAACACTCTCCTTTCGCGACCATGGAATGGCCTCCTCGGTCGAAAAGAACGCAAAGGCGAGGCCCAACCGGACAAGCCCGCCCTCGGCGGGAGCGGTGCGACAGCCGGGCGGACCAGATCGCGGGCACGAAAAAGGCCGCCCCCGCAGGGACGGCCTTTCTGGCAACATCTTGCGAGCCGACAGTGCTAGATGGTGACGACCTTCTCGGCCGCCGGGCCCTTCTGGCCCTGGACGACGTCGAACTCGACACGGGCACCTTCGGCCAGGGTCTTGAAGCCTTCACCCTCGATCGACTTGTGATGGACGAAGCAGTCCTTGCCGCCATCTTCCGGAGTGATGAAGCCGAAGCCCTTCTGATCGTTGAACCACTTCACAATACCTTTTGTACGCATCGCTGCGCTCCTTTTTCTAACCAGTCGGAGCTACGATCGAAACGCACTTGCCGACTGCTGGTCTGCACGCGAGTCACCTCGCGCAGAACGTGGCCGTCATCGGCCACAAGATAAAAGGGCGGTGACCTCGAGATCGAGGTCAGCCGCCCCAAGTGAGCCCATGATATCCGCTTTCTCCGATCGAGTCCATGGCAGGCGGCGAATTGGCAACGGTCGGCGGGCTTCTGGACCGACCCTCGGCTCGCTGATAGGCTGCCCTCTCACTCGAAGACTGCGCCATGACCGTTCGAAACATCCGAGACCATTCCTCCTCCGATCACGCGGAGCTGCGCAATCCCGGCATGCCCCTCGACCTGGGCTGGGTCGGTGACCTGCGGGTCAACACCAGTGCCGTCGAGCGGCGCGCCGCGACCATGCCGAAGCGCCGCTCCGTGAAGAAAGACTGGCAAGCCGCCTGGCAGCTGCGAGCGATCACCTGTATCGATCTCACCACCCTCGCCGGCGACGACACGCCGGGCCGCGTTCGCCGCCTTTGCGCCAAGGCCCGCCAGCCGGTGAGGCAAGACCTACTCGAGGCCCTGGGCGCCGCCGATCTCGGCCTGCGGGTGGCGGCGGTCTGCGTCTACCACGAGATGATCGCCACTGCCGTCCGCGCCCTCGCCGGCTCGGGAATCCCGGTCTGCGCCGTCTCCACGGGGTTTCCGGCGGGACTCTCGCCCTACCGCCAGCGCCTGGCGGAGATCCACGCCTCGGTCGAGGCGGGCGCCGAAGAAATCGACATCGTCATCACCCGTGCCCACGTCCTGAACGGCGACTGGCAGGCCCTCTACGACGAGGTCAAGTCCTTCCGCGAGGCCTGTGGAGCAGCCCATCTGAAGGCGATTCTCGCCACCGGCGAGCTCGCCACCCTGCGCAACGTCGCCCGCGCCAGTCTGGTCGCGATGATGGCCGGTGCCGACTTCATCAAGACCTCCACCGGCAAAGAGAAGTCCAACGCCACCTTGCCGGTGAGCCTGGTGATGGTGCGCACCCTGCGGGAGTACTTCGAACGCACCGGCCATCGCATCGGGTTCAAGCCGGCAGGAGGCATCTCGACAGCCCGCCAGGCGGTCGACTGGCTGGCCCTGATCAAGGAAGAGCTGGGCAATGACTGGCTGCACCACGACCGCTTTCGGTTCGGCGCCAGCAGCCTGCTCGGCGACCTCGAGCGCCAGCTCGAGCACTTCGCCACCGGTCGCTACTCCGCCGCATTCCGCCATCCGATCGCTTGATCGCCGCCTGAAGACACCAAACGGGAGAGGTCGATGACCATCGCCGAGATCTTCGAATCCATGGACTACGGTCCGGCACCGGAGTCGGCCGGCAGCGCCGACCAATGGATCGCCCGGCGCGAGGGCCGCTTCGGCCCGATGATCGCCGGCGAGTTCCACCGCGACACCAGCGGCGGCGAGCTCGAAACCTTCTCACCGGGCAGCGGCCGGTCGCTCGGCCAGGTGCTGCTTTGCGGTCAACAGGAAGTCGATGCGGCGGTCAAAGCGGCGCGCGACGCTCAGCCAGCTTGGTGGGCCCTCGGCGGCCACGGCCGGGCGCGCTACCTCTACGCCATCGCGCGCCAGATCCAGAAGACTTCGCGCCTGCTGGCGGTGCTCGAAACCCTCGACAACGGCAAACCGATTCGCGAGAGCCGCGACCTCGACGTGCCGCTGGCGGCACGCCACTTCTACCACCACGCCGGCTGGGCCCAGATCCTCGATCAGAAGCAACCCCAGTGGCGCCCCCTGGGAGTCGCCGGGCAGATCATTCCGTGGAACTTTCCGCTCCTCATGCTGGCCTGGAAGATCGCGCCGGCCCTCGCCACCGGCAACACGGTCGTGCTCAAGCCGGCCGAGCTCACCAGCCTGTCGGCGGTCGCCTTTGGAGAGATCTGCCAGGCCGTCGGCCTGCCCCCCGGGGTGGTCAACCTGGTGACCGGCGATGGTGCCACCGGCGAGCTCATCGTGCAGCATCCGGACGTCGACAAGATCGCCTTCACCGGTTCCACCGAGGTGGGTCGCCTGATTCGGCGGGCCACCGCCGGCAGCGGCAAGAAGATCTCGCTAGAGCTCGGCGGCAAGTCGCCCTTCGTGGTGTTCGACGACGCCGACCTCGACGGCGCCGTCGAAGGGGTGGTCGACGCCATCTGGTTCAACCAGGGCGAGGTGTGCTGCGCCGGCTCACGGCTGCTGGTCCACGAGGGCGTTGCGGAGCGTTTCTACGACAAGCTTCGCCGACGGATGGAGACTCTTCGTCTGGGAGATCCCCTCGACAAGGCGATCGACGTCGGTGCGGTGGTCGCGCCGGTGCAGCTCGAGCGCATCCGTTCCCTGGTGGCCCGCGGGGTGGAGGAAGGAGCCGAGCTCTGGCAGCCTGCCGAGAGCTGCCCGGCCGACGGCTACTTCTATCCACCGACCCTGCTCACCGGGGTCGAGCCGGCGGCCACCGTCGCCCAGGAGGAGATCTTCGGGCCGGTGTTGGTGGCGATGACCTTCCGAACGCCGGAAGAGGCCGTCGCCCTGGCCAACAACACCCGCTATGGACTCGCCGGCAGCGTCTGGACCGAAAACATCAACCTGGCGCTGCAGGTGGCCGCCAAGATCAAGGCCGGCACCCTGTGGGTCAACTGCACCAACCAGTTCGACGCCGCCGCCGGCTTCGGCGGCTACCGAGAAAGCGGCTTCGGACGCGAAGGAGGCTTCGAAGGTCTTTGGGAGTATGTGCAGCCGGCCTGGCACGGGGAGGTGGCGAAAACCGCCCCCGCCCCCTCGGCGATACCGAGCAGCGACCCGGCAGAGCCCTCCGCCAGCGGCGTTCCCACCATCGATCGCACCGCCAAGATGTATATCGGCGGTCGGCAGGCGCGCCCCGATGGCGGCTACAGCCGGGTCGTCGCAGGGCCCGGCGGTGAGCGCCTCGGCGAGGTCGGCGAAGGAAACCGCAAGGATCTCCGCAACGCGGTCGCCGCGGCGCGCAAGGCCGGTACCGGCTGGGCCAAAGCCAGCGCCCACCTGCGAGCCCAGATCCTGTTCTACATTGCCGAGAACCTCGCGCCGCGCAAGGCCGAGCTGGTCCGCCGCCTGAGCGCCATGACCGGTGCCGCGAGCGCCGCCGCCGAAGCCGAGGTCGACCGCAGCATCGAGCGCTGGTTCTTGTGGGCCGGCTGGGCCGACAAGTACGCCGGTACGGTGCAGGCGGTGCCGATCCGCAACTTCACCTTCGCCGTCCACGAGCCCCTCGGCACCATCGGCATCGTCTGCCCGGATCACGCCCCGCTGCTCGCCTTCACCTCGGCCGTCGCTCCGGCGATCGCGATGGGCAATACGGTGATCACCCTGCCGTCCGAAGCCCACCCCCTGGCGGCAACGGACCTCTACCAGGTCTTCGACACCTCCGACGTCCCGGCCGGCGTGATCAATATCGTGACCGGCGAGAGGGACGGCCTCGCCGCCGTCCTCGCCGACCACGACGACGTCGACGGCCTGTGGTACTTCGGTCCGCAGAGCGGCCACGGCGCCCTCGAGGCGGCCTCGATCGGCAACCTAAAGCGCACCTGGATGGCACACCCGGGACGCGACTGGCACGACCCGGAGCAGGGCGCCGGCGAAGAGTTCCTGCGCCAGGCGCTGCAGGTCAAGAACATCTGGGTTCCCTGGGGCGAGTGACCCTCGATCTACTCGACAAGCTGCCGGTGGCGATCGTCGGCGGCGGCATTGGTGGCCTGGCGACGGCGCTGGCATTCCATCAGCGCGGCATCTCGTGCCGCGTCTTCGAATCGGCTCCGCGCCTCGATCCCGTCGGTGCCGGCATCTGGCTACCCTCCAACGCCATGCAGGTCCTCGACCGCCTGGGCTTGGCGGAAGCGGTCGAGAGCGCCGGCGTACGGCTGCGCCGAGCAGAGCTGAAAACGGCCGCCGGACGTCCGCTCATCCAAGTCGACTTCGACGCCATCCGCCACCAGTTCGGTTGGTCGACGGTCTCGATCGATCGTTTTCGCCTGCAGGCGATCCTCGCCGAGGCTCTCCCCGAGGGCATCCTGCAGCTCGGCAAGCGCTTTGCCGGCCTGCGCTTGCGAGGCGATGCCTTCGAGCTCGAGTTCGCCGATGGCGACCACATCCTCGCCAGTGCCGTGGTCGGCGCCGATGGGCTGCGCTCGCGGGTGCGTCAGGAGCTCTTCCCGCAGGCCCGCCTGCGCTTTGCCGGCCAGACCTGCTACCGCGGTGTCGCCAACCTCGCCATCGATGCGATCGGTAGAGAAAACTGGGGCCGGCGCCGGCGCTTCGGCTTCTCCCCCCTCGCCGACGACCGCACCTACTGGTTCGCTCCGGTGACCTCGGCGGCGGACATTCCCCTCGAGGACGCGGCGGTCGTGCGACACCGCTTCCGCGACTTCGGAAAGCTCGAGCAGAGCATCCTGGCGGCCACGCCAGGCGACCAGATGCTGAAGAGCGACCTGTTCGATCTCCGGCCATTGAAGCGCTGGAACCGTGGCCGGATCATCCTGCTCGGGGATGCCGCCCATGCGTCGACCCCCAACCTCGGCCAAGGCGGAGCCCAGGCCCTCGAGGATGCCGCCACCCTCGCCCATTGCCTGGGCGAGCAGAGAACCGATCCGGCCAGCGCCTTTGCGCGCTACGTCCGGCTGCGGCGCCCGAAGGCCGTCTCCATCGTCCGCCGATCGCGCATCATCGGGCGCTTCGCCCATCTCCCTGGCGGCCTACCCCAGACCCTGCGCGACGCCCTCATCGCCGCCACTCCTCGAGCCTTCGCCCAGGCGCAGTTTCGAGCCCTGGCGCGTCTGTCTTTCTGACCTCTGGTTTTCCAACCGACCGCCGAGGCAGCCGCGAAACGGCTCGGCCTCAGGGGTCAACCTCAATCGCGCCCCGTGCCGAGGGAGTCCGTCTGACGAACCAGACCCCCTCGGCAAGGATCCCGGATCCCCGCCAACCCACGATCCGACCCTCACTGTCACGCTCGAACTCGATTTTCCTGAGCCCCGAATCGGACGAGCTGAACAGATCCTGTTGATAAGGCCGCAGAGACACTGGCCCGAGACGAAAGTGATCGACGATCAGGACTCCTCCGGCGACGCGCAGCTCATACTCGGTCTGCAACTCGTCGCTGAAATAGCGCCCCTCGTACTGCGCCAGGTCGAGATTGGCGGCATCGAAGGGCACCAGCTCGACCCGCCGCGCCAACAGACTGCCATGAAGGCCGATCTGATACTCGAAGTGCGACACCGGACCGTCCCCCGGATCCGGGAACCGCAGAGTGAGATCAACCTCGGGATTGAGGGCGAACTCGTCTTTTCCAACCTGCGGCAGGGCCGTTCCCTGACCCACCCCGTGGGGTGCGAAGAAGAGCTTCTCGCCATCCGTTGAGAGCGAGAAGATGAGCCCTGGGATCAACTCGTAGGTGCCGCTGAAGGCCGCCAGATCCGCCCGACTCGCCGGCGACCATCGAAGCGGCGCGGGTGCGGTGTAGGACGGGTGATCGGCGAGAAAAGCCTCGAGAATCTGAAAGGCGATTTTGGCGGTGTCGAGATCGGAGCGATTGCCGAGCAGAGCCACGGCGAAACCCGCCGCCGGAACGCGCAATAGAAAGGCCCGATAGCCGGCGTCCCGGCCACCATGGGACCAGGTGACGAAGCCATGGGACTCCCGTTCTTCTTGGCCCATCGCAAAGACCGCATCACGTCCGTCGCCGGCGGTGGCCCTCTCCGCCAGCCGCTCCCGCACCGAGCTCGCCACCTGCTCTCCGGAACGCAGGTTCTCGGCCCACAGGAGGAGATCCTCGGCGGTCGTCATCAAGCCGGTAGGCCCGACCGTCGCGAAGTTCAGGTTGCCCTTGGCAAAACCGTCTGCCAGCCGCAGGTAGGAGTAGGCCCGATTCGCGACGGGTCGCGAATGATCGTCGTAGAACTGGGTTCGCGACATCCCCAAAGGCTCGAAGACGTGCTGCCTGGTGAATTCCCGGAATGTCTGGCCCGAAATTTCTTCGACCAGCTGAGCCAGCAGGAAATAGTTCGAGTTGTTGTACTCGTATCGGCTCCCGGGCGGGAAGTTCAGACCCTTTTGGCGAAAGATGAGACGGCGAATCTGGTCATCCGTCCTCAGGTCGTCCGCGTGCCAGCCGGCCATTCCGAGCAAGGTCCACTGGTCGCGCAGACCGCTCGTATGGGTGAGCAGATGCCGCACCGTGATCGCTCCCAGGCTCTCAAGCTCGGGGAAGTAATCGGCCACCTCGTGGTCGAGCGAGAGCTTGCCGGCGGCTTCCAGCAGGAAGACCGAGTAGGCCGTGAACTGTTTCGAGACGGAGGCAGCGTGGAATACCGAGGTGCCCTTGATCGGAACCCCATGCTCGATCTGAGCGAGGCCGAAGCCGGCGCTATCGACGAGCTCGCCGTTCAGGGAGACGGCCACCGAAAAGCCTGGGTCGGTGGTGGACTTCCAATCCGCTAGCAGGTCCTCGAGGCGAGGCCTGGCCTTTTCAATATCGCCACTTCCAGCGACTGGGAGGGACAGACCCCAGGCACTCGCCAGAACTGCCAAGAGCATCGCTCGATTCTTTGATCGCATGAGGATCGATCCTCGTTGTCACAAGCCATCCATGGGAACTTCAAGAACCATCCACCGCGGCCCCCAAGGAGCCGAAGCGACCCGACTTCGCAACCACGAATCGGACTCGACGAAGGTTTCATTGCCGGCCAAGGACACTCGCATGGGATCCTTCTCGACCCAGCTCCGCTCCTCAATCGCCCACCTGGACAAACCAGTCGGCCACCCCTCGCCACAGCTCTTCCGGAGCCCCCCGGCGGAAAAACCCGAAGTGGCCCAGCGGGGTCTCGAGATGCACCCGCTCGACATCGGCCCCGCGGTAGAGCCGATGCAGAGCGTCGACAGCGGCCACCGGCGCGTAGCCATCGTCGTCAACGCTGTAGGCCCGCATCGGCCGGCGGAAGTCGGCAAAGGCCGCCTCATCGTCTGGGCCATCGATTAGGTAAGAGGGGCGACGCCCCCAGCGAGCCCATTGGCGCGCCACCCCGGCCGGCAAGTTTTCGCCGACCCCGAAGAGCTTGCTCGGAAAATAGCCGCAGAGGGTACTGGCCGCCGGAATCAACAAATACCAGAGCAAGAGGACCCGGGCGCGCCCGGGCCACGGCCAGTGACCCCAGAAGCCACTCTGACAGGAGATGGTGACGGCGGCGTCGATCATGCCGTGGTTCGGCAGCAGACCGAGGAGCTGGCCGCCAACGCTGTGAGCCACCACCAGCAGACGCTGCGGCGACAGCTCGGCCGCGATCCAGTCGAGGACGCCGGCGGTGTCGAGCTCGCCCCACTGGCGCATGGTGGCGTCGTCGGCCCTCAGCTTGCCGCGCAGCGAACCGCCCACGCCCCGGTAGTCGAAGGTCAAGACCCGAAAGCCGCGACCGACGAGGTACTCGGCAAACGCCCGGTAAAAGCGCCGCCGAACCGCCGTCGCCGGGCAGATCACCACCAGCGGGCCGCTCGTGCCGTAGAGGCTCGCCGCCAAGGAGCGACCATCGCGGGCCGGGATCTCGAATTCCAGAGGTTCGTTCAAGGCGCCAGCAGCCTACCGCGAAGGGGCATCAGGTCCGAGGCGAGGCCCCTCGGCTCGCTGACGTCTCCCGAGACCCCTCAGTCGAGCTCGGGCAGGTAGACCCCGACCGCCTCAGCCTCTTCCAGCGACTGGTTGAACTTCGGTAGCTCTTCGTCCCACACCGCCCGCAGAGCCCCGAGCTGCTCGTCGATGGCGGCGATCAGCTCGTCCCGCACCGCCACCATCGACTGCGTCGGGCGGCCGTTGCCGAAGGTCGCCAGAAAGAGCACCCCGGCGAGCTTGTCGTTGAGGCGAATCGGGAAGTTGAGGGGATCCTGGCGGCTACGGTTCTGGGTCTGGTAGAGGGCCTTTTCGATCTCGGTCAGCTTCTCTCCCAGGGCCTTGGCCTCGGCAGCCAGCTCTTCGCCGACACCGGGTCGCTTCTCGGCCCCTTGGATCTGCTCCCGCACCTGGCGCAGCCGGCCGATCTCGCGGTGGGTCTCGGAGAGCTTGTCGCGCCCGGCGAGGACGAAGTCGACCTGCGCCGACAGATCCTCGAGGGGAGTGGTGGCGCGCGGATCCGGAAGCACTTCGAACTCCACATCATCGCTCCACTCGCCGACCGACAGTCGCACCCGATAGGTCCCAGGCACCACCTTGGGGCCGTTGCTCAGACGGTTCCAGGTCACCATCCCGGGGAAGCCCTCGGCGCCGGCATGGCGGAGGTCCCAGCTCAATCGATTGGCACCCTCCGAAAGCTCGAGGGAGCGACTGACGGCGGGATCCTCCTGACCGGTGTCCTCGCCCTCTTCTTCGTCGTCCGGCTCGGCGAGGAAGGTGCGCAAGACCGAACCCTCGCCGTCGAGCATCTCCACCTTGACCTCGGCCTCGCCGTCCAGAGCACCCAGCCAGAAGTGCACCACCACGCCCTCTTCGGGATTGGTTCCGGCGTCGCCCGGGTCCTCGGAGCGACCATTGGGCAAGCGATAGGCCGGCGCCGGCCGATAGAGGCGAGCCGGCACCTCGGCCTCGACGGCGGCGAGCTGCGGCAGCAGGGAGAGGTCGTCCAGAATCCAGTATCCCCGCCCCTGGGTGGCGGCGATGAGGTCGTTTTCCTTCACCGCCAGGTCGGTGACCGGAGCCTGCGGCAGATTGAGCTGCAGGGACTGCCAACGACGGCCGTCATCGAAAGAAACGTAGACGCCTCGCTCGGTACCGGCATAGAGCAAGCCCGGGGTCTCGGCATCGGCGCGAATGGCGCGCGTGTAGTGATCCTCGGCAATACCGTCGGTGATCCCCTGCCAGCTCGCTCCGTAGTCGAGGGTGCGGTAGAGGTAGGGTTTGAAGTCGTCGAGCTTGTAGCGGGTGGCGGCGACGTAGAGGCCCCCGGGGTTGGTGGGATGGGGATCGATGCCGTTGATCTGGGACCACTCCGGAAGCTGCGGCGGCGTGACGTTCTGCCAACTCGCCCCGCCATCCCGCGATAGATGGATCAGCCCATCATCGGAGCCGGCCCAGAAAACCCCCGCCTGATGGGGCGATTCGAGGGCCGCGAAGATGGTGCCGTAGTACTCGACACTGGTGTTGTCCTTGGTGATCGGACCGCCGGACGGTCCCATCTTGTCCTTGTCGTTGCGGGTCAGATCGCCGCTCAGGGCGGTCCACGAGTGGCCTTCGTCCTGGCTCACGAAGAGCCGTTGGCTCGCCGCGTAGAGGCGATTCGGATCGTGCGGCGAGAAGAACAGTGGGAAGTTCCACTGGAAGCGCTCCTTGAGCTCGGCGGCGCCCCAGCCCATCGGGTTGTCGGGCCAGACGTTGACCGCCCGGAACTCGGCGCTGCGGTGGTCGCGGCGCGTCAAGTAGCCGCCGTAGGAGCCGCCGTAGACGATGTCCGGATCGTCCGGCTTGGCGACGATGTGGCCGCTCTCGCCGCCGGCGGTGGGCTCCCAATCCCGGCCGCCGATGGCGTTGCCGAAGGCCGACCGAGAGCGAATTCGAACCGCCGAGTTGTCCTGCTGGCCACCGAGGAGACGGTAGGGGAAAGCGTTGTCCGTCGACACCCGGTACATCTGGGCGGTGGGCTGGTTACTCTGCCGCGACCAGTTGGCGCCGCCGTCGTAGGAGACATTGGCCCCACCGTCGTTGGCTTCGATCATCCGGGCCGGATCGCCGGGATCGATCCACAGGTCGTGGTTGTCGCCGTGCGGCGTCGGAATCTGGCGGAAGGACTTGCCGCCGTCCTTCGAATGGTGGAAGCGGACGTTGACCACGTAGACGTTTTCGCGATCGGCGGGATCCGCATAGATGCGGGTGTAATACCAGGCGCGCTGCCGCAGGTCGCGCTCTTCGTTGGTCTTGGTCCAGGTCTCGCCACCGTCCTGGCTGCGGAAGACGCCGCCGTCTTCGGCCTCGATGATGGCGTAGAGGTTCTCCGGGTCGGTCGGTGAGACGGTGATGCCGGAGATGCCCCAGGTGCCCTCCGGAAGCCCCTCGTTGCCGGTGATCTCCTGCCAATTGTCGCCGCCGTCGACGCTCTTCCAGAGACCGGAGCCCTCGCCCCCGCTCTCCAAGCTCCAGGGAGTCCTCAGGACCCGCCAGAAACTGGCATACAGGATTCGCGGATTGGTCGGATCCATCGCCAGCTCGACGGCCCCGGCCTGGTCCGAGACATAGAGGATTTTTTCCCAACTCTCACCGCCATCGCGGCTGCGGAAGACACCACGCTCCTCGTTCGGGCCATAGAGGTGGCCGAGGGCGGCGACATAGACCAGGTCGGGGTCCTTGGGATGGCTGCGGATACGAGGAATGTGGCGCGAGTCGGCCAGACCGATGTGCTCCCAGGTCTTGCCCGCATCGACCGACTTCCACAGGCCGTCGCCGTGCGAGACGTTGCCCCGCACCGTCTTCTCACCGCCGCCGACATAGATCACGTTGGGATCCCAAGGGGAGACCTCGACGGCGCCGATCGAGCCACCAAAGAAGCCGTCGGAGACGTTGTCCCAGCTCTGACCACCGTCCTCGGTTTTCCAGACACCACCGCCGGTGGCTCCGAAGTAGTAGGTGTCGCGCTGGCTGGGGATACCGGCCACCGCCGCCGAACGGCCGCCGCGGTAGGGGCCGACCTCGCGCCACTCGAGGGACTCGAGAAGGGATTCGTCGACGGACTGAGCCAACAGGCTCGAGGCGCTGAGCACCACGGCGAGGGACAGGAGCAACGGGCGCATGATGAGCATGGAAGCCTCCGCAGGTTCTCGACTCGAAAAAGAGCGCCAACGCTAGCACGGGATAAGGCTGGCGATGCGGCCTGCCGGCCGCGATCTCCAGCGCGACTGACTGGATCGCCCGAGGTCTCACGCGTAGACCAGTGAAGCCCGAAGAAATCGAGCCGGCTCGGCAATCAACTCATCGCGCGCGGGGTCTCTCCGGCCCCGCGGTCTCCTCGAGAAAGGGGAAACGATGCCTGCACTCTGCTCGCTTGCCGGACCTCGCCCTAGGAACACCCTCTTACTGACCCTCGTCTTGTTGATGATGCCCGCCGCCGGCGCCCACGGCGCCACCGCGACGGACGCCTTCCTACCGGACCTGATCACTCGCCCGCAGGTCGCCGACGGCGATCAGACACGCAGCGAAGAGGCGGTCGTCCGCGACCTCTACCGCAGCCTCGGCGAGCGGGTGCGCGGCTCCGGCTACGAGTTCGAGATCGAGCTCGACCGCTTCATCACCACCTACCGGCGTGATTTCGGACGCCTGCCAGCCATCTCCGAGGTCGTGACGCCGCTCTCCGGCAGCGTTCTCGAGATCGCCTCGCGGCAGCTCGAGGTGCCTTCGGCAAAGCGCACCTTCGTCCGCTACGAGCCCTCGTGGCAGTGGCTCGAGGCCGATGCGCCGCCGCCAGCGATCGCGGCCGGCACCGCCATCGCCGGTTTCGTCAGCCATCAGCCGGGGGCCGGTCGCGCCGTCGCCCTCACTCGCTTTCGCGCCCAGGTGCGAGCTCTCGGCCAGCAGCGCACTTACCAAGCTGCCGTGCTCTGGCGCCAGGACGTCGACGGCGCCCTCGAATTGACGGTGCTCGACAACATCGTTCCGCGGGTCGCCGAGGCCCGCCTCGTCAAGGCCGAAGCGACCGTCCACCGCGACCTCGCGAAGCTCGCCGGCAGCCTCGACGTGGGGTCGCCGGAAGATGTCGTCACCTCCCTGTTCGGAGCCTCTGGAAGCTGCGCCGAGACCTCCGACACGGAGTACGAGTCCAAGGTGCGTACGGACGCCAAAGGACATGTCACCGGACGCCACCGGCTGCTTCTCGACGCCGCCTTCACCTGCAGTTGCGACAGCAGCTGCAGGTCACGCTGTGAGCCCAACGGCACGGTCTCCTGCAGTGATACGGGGTTCACGTCGGCACCCTACATCCACCGGACCGCCTCGGCCTCGGCAGACATTCTGGGCATCTCGTCGGGCGGCAACCAATCGAGCTGCAGGGCCAAGGCGACCTGTGCCGTGGAGCGCTGCTTCTACGGCGTCTGCGGTGGCGTCTCGGTGAGCTACTCGGGGGCCAACGCTCGCATCACCGGCTCGACCTTCTGGACCAAGGAGGTGGAGATCCCGATGATCTGCAACGGCTGCGAAGAGGGCGACAATCCGGGCAACGGAGGCGGTAACAGCGGCGGTGGCAACGGCAGCGGCAACAACGGTCCCACTCCCGATCCGGGCGATCCCGGAAACGGGCCGGATCCCGGCAACGGCGGCGGTGGCTGGCACTGCGTCGACGTCAACTGCGACGACGGCTCCAGCGCCTCCGCCTGCGGCTACGACACCGGTCAAATCCTGCAAGAGGCCTGGGACTCCTGCCCGCCACCCAACCCGGGCGGAGACAATGGGCCTCCGGAAGAGGACGGCGAGCCCTGCGACGAGATCATCTGCGTCTGACCCCCTGATCGCAGGACTTGTCCGCTGACCAGGAACCGACGGGCGGCCCCCATCCCTGCGTGGGGGTCGCCCTGCTGTTCCAGCCGCCCCCCAACGGCTCCTTCGCAACCCCTGCCTCGTGCTAAGATCCGCCCCTGATCGAGGGCGGTATCCCCCTGAGAACAAGCGGCCTAGGCGCCGCTCACCGCGAGGCTCTGTTCATGACGACTCAAGCCGAGGTACGGGTCACCGACGACGTGACCGTGGTTTCT